>NZ_RZSU01000050.1:0-47331 GCF_003997585.1 Mesorhizobium sp. M5C.F.Cr.IN.023.01.1.1
ATCCTCGCTCTCGCCCGAGCGCATCGCTGCGCTCGTCGGCGCGTTGATGGAGGATCCGGAGCGGCTGACCACAATGGCAGCGGCGGCGAAATCGGCCGGAAAACCGGACGCGGCACGGTTGCTCGCCGATCTGACAGAGGCTATTGCGTCGAAGAAAGGCGTATCGGCATTCAGGAAGGAGACGCACGCATGAAGATGCCGCAGACGATAGGGCTCGTGCATTTCATCGGCATCGGCGGTATCGGCATGAGCGGCATCGCCGAGGTGCTGCACAATCTCGGCTATAAGGTGCAAGGATCCGACCAGGCCGACAGCGCCAATGTGCAGCGGCTGCGCGACAAGGGCATCGAGTGCTTTGTCGGTCATCGCGCCGATAATGTCGGCGAAGCCGAAGTGGTTGTCGTCTCGACGGCGATCAAGAAATCCAATCCGGAGCTGAAGGCGGCGCGCGAGAAACTGCTTCCCGTTGTCCGCCGCGCCGAGATGCTGGCCGAACTGATGCGCTTCCGGCAGGCGGTGGCCATCGGCGGCACGCATGGCAAGACGACGACGACCTCGATGGTGGCGACGCTGCTCGAAGCCGGCGGGCTCGATCCGACCGTGATCAATGGCGGCATCATCAATGCCTACGGCACCAACGCCCGGATGGGCGACGGCGAATGGATGGTGGTCGAAGCCGATGAGAGCGACGGCACCTTCCTGAAGCTGCCGGCCGAGATTGCCGTCGTCACCAACATCGATCCCGAGCACCTCGATCATTACGGCTCCTTCGACAAGGTGCGCGAGGCCTTTCGCCTGTTCGTCGAGAACGTGCCGTTCTACGGCTTCGGCGTCATGTGCACCGACCATCCGGAAGTGCAGGCACTGGTCAGCCGCATCGAAGACCGTCGCGTCATCACCTATGGCGAGAACGCGCAGGCCGATGTGCGTTTCACCAATCACCGCATGGACGGCCCGACCTCGGAATTCGACGTGGTGATCCGCGACCGCAAGACCCGCGGCCAGTCGACTATATCAGGCCTGCGCCTGCCGATGCCCGGCCGTCACAATGTCTCCAATGCGACGGCGGCGATCGCTGTCGCGCATGAGCTCGGCCTTTCGGCCGAGGCGATCAGGAAGGGCCTGTCGTCCTTCGCCGGCGTCAAGCGGCGCTTTACCCGTACCGGTTCGTGGAACGGCGTCGATGTGTTCGACGATTACGGCCACCATCCGGTCGAGATCGCGGCGGTGCTGAGGGCGGCGCGAGACGCCACCAAGGGCCGCGTCATCGCCATTGCCCAGCCGCACCGCTTCACCCGGCTGCATGATCTGTTCGGCGAGTTTTCCGTCTGCTTCAACGACGCCGACACGGTGATGGTGGCGCCAATCTATGCGGCAGGCGAAGAGCCGATCGACGGGGTGACGTCCGAGGCATTGGTGTCGCGCATCCGCTCCGGCGGCCATCGCGACGCGCGCTACATCGAAGGCCCCGCGGCGATTGCGCCGGCTATCCGCGACCTGGCGAAACCAGGCGATTTCATCGTCTTCCTCGGCGCCGGCAACATCACGCAATGGGCTTACGCGCTGCCCAGGGAACTCGGCGGTACCGCCTCATGATGCGTGGCCAGGCATTGATCGACAAGCTCGGCGGCCGGCTTGACGGCCTGCGCGGCCGCATTACGCCCAATGCCGAGATGGACAAGATCACCTGGTTCCGCGCCGGCGGGCTGGCCGACGCATTGTTCCAGCCGGCCGACGAGGACGACCTCGCCGCGTTCCTGAGGGCGGTGCCCGAGGAGATACCGCTGACCATCGTCGGCGTCGGCTCGAATTTGCTTGTCCGCGACGGTGGCATTACTGGCTTCGTCATCCGGCTTTCGGCCAAGGGCTTTGGCGAAGCCGAAGTGATTGCGCCGACCACGATCAAGGCGGGCGCCGCCACGCCCGACAAGCGCCTTGCCGCTGTCGCCTACCAGGCTGGTATAGGCGGCTTTGAATTTTACCACGGCATTCCGGGTGCCGTCGGCGGTGCGCTGAGGATGAACGCCGGCGCCAATGGCGTCGAGACGCGCGAGCGCGTCATCGAGGTGCGGGCGCTCGACCGCAAGGGCAACGTGCATACGCTGAGCAACGCCGGTATGGGCTACGCCTATCGCCATTCGGCAGCCCCTGCCGGGCTGATCTTCACATCGGCTGTGTTTGAAGGGGTTTTGGCAGACAAGGCCGCGATCAAGGCGGCAATGGACGCCGTCCAGCACCATCGCGAGACCGTGCAGCCGATCCGCGAAAAGACCGGCGGCTCGACCTTCAAGAATCCGGAGGGCACCTCGGCCTGGAAGGAGATCGACAGGGCGGGCTGTCGGGGGCTGATGATCGGCGGCGCGCAGATGTCGCCGATGCATTGCAACTTCATGATCAACACGGGAACCGCGACCGGCTACGACCTTGAATATCTCGGCGAGACCGTGCGCACGCGCGTGCTCGAACGGTCGGGCATCCGGCTGCATTGGGAAATCAAGCGCATCGGTAATTTCCGGCCGGGGCACGAGGTCCAGGAATTCCTCGGACAGTTGCTCTAAAGACTCACAACACAGTTTTCGCTGCCGTTTTTGCCGAAAGTGAATCTCTCGGAATCGTAAGGTCTTGCCAGCGATTCAACTCTCTGATTCTCTGGTCTGAAGCGTTTCCTGATTTGAGTCGTTTCGACGCGTCACCAGCGTTTTTTCGTCAGGGGCAACCTGCCGGGAGACTCGGGGACTCGATGTTGCGGAAATCACGAGGGCAGGGACTGCTCCGAGCGTTTGAGTGTTTGGCCCTTCGCGGGCATGTGAGATGCAGACCCACCGTAAGAGGGCCCGCCGTGAGAGGAAATGACGGGAAATGAAAAGCAAGCACGTGGCCGTCCTTCTGGGTGGATTCTCGTCCGAGCGGCCCGTGTCTTTGTCTTCGGGGAAAGCCTGTGCTGACGCGCTCGAGAAGGAAGGCTACCAGGTCACTCGCGTCGACGTCTCGCGCGATGTCGGATCGGTGCTGGCTGAGCTCAAGCCTGATGTTGCGTTCAATGCGCTGCATGGCCCGTTCGGCGAGGATGGCACCATCCAGGGCATCCTCGAATATCTTGCCATCCCCTACACCCATTCCGGCGTGCTCGGCTCGGCGCTTGCCATGAACAAGGAGCAAGCCAAGAAGATCGCCAAGTCCGTCGGCATCCCGGTTGCCGAATCGAAGGTGGTCAATCGCTTCGCCATCCAGAACAGGCACCCGATGAAGCCGCCCTATGTCGTCAAACCGGTCAATGAGGGATCGAGCTTCGGCGTCGTCATCGTGCACGAAGGTCAGTCGCATCCGCCGCAGGTCATCGGTTCGTCCGACTGGAAGTATGGCGATACCGTCATGGTGGAGCGCTATGTGCACGGGCGCGAATTGACCTGCGCGGTAATGGGCGACGTGGCTCTCGGGGTTTGCGAGATCATACCGACCGGCCATTCCTTCTACGACTATGATTCAAAATACGTCGCGGGCGGATCAAAACACGAATGCCCTGCAAAAATTTCACCGAATATTTACCAAAAAATACAGACACTGACGCTCAAGGCTCACCAAGCTATCGGCTGCCGGGGCGTTTCCCGGTCGGACTTCCGTTATGATGATCGACACTCCGAGAACGGCGAAATTGTCTGGCTCGAGATCAACACTCAGCCGGGCATGACCCCGACATCCTTGGTGCCTGAAATCGCCGCGCAGGCGGGACACTCGTTCGGCGATTTGTTGAGTTGGATGGTGGAGGACGCTTCGTGTCTGCGTTGAAGTGGGGACAGGGCAACGGGAAGGGCGCGGCCGGGCCGACGCTGTTCGGTGTGTCGTTGTCGTTCGACCATTTTGTGCTGCCGCGTCTGCTTCGCCGGCCGGCGCGCGTGCTGGCGCGCCTGGGCGAGGGCGACTTCGAGGTGCCGCCGTTTTCCGCAGCCATGCTGTCGGCGGCGCTGCTCGTATCGGGCAGTGCCTATGGCGCCTATCTCGGCGGACATGTCGACGGTGTCGTCCAGGGCATCACTGCCCGCACCGGCTTTGCCGTCGACCAGATCAAGGTCGTCGGCAACCGCGCAACCTCCGAGATCGACATTCTCGACAGGATGCAGCTCGATGGCTGGACGTCGCTGATCGGCTTCGATGCCGAAGCCGCGCGGGAGCGCATAGCCACGCTGCCCTGGGTCGAGGTTGCGGCGGTGCGCAAGGTCTATCCGCACACGCTGGAGGTGCGCATCGAGGAGCGTGAGCCTTTTGCGCTCTGGCAGCAGGGCAACGAGCTTTCCGTCATCGAGCGGTCCGGTGCCGTGATCGCGCCATTCTCCGGCGGCAAGCAGTCGCTGCTGCCGTTGATCGTCGGCACCGGCGCGCCGGCCAAAGCGCCCGATTTCCTGGCCAGGATCAAAAAGTATCCAGAGCTTGCCGCGCGGGTCAAAGGCTATATCCGCATCGGCGAACGGCGTTGGGATCTGAAGCTGGAGAACGGCATCACCGTCAAGCTTCCTGAGGATGGCGAGGACCAGGCGATCGCCGATCTGGTCAGGATGGACCGCGAGAACGGGCTGCTGACGCGCGACATCGCCGCCATCGACATGCGCTTTTCCGATCGCCTCGTCGTCCAATTGACGCCGGAAGCGGCGACGCAGCGCGAGGCTGCGCTCAATGAAAAGCCGAAACTGCCGAAGCGCAAGGCGGAGACGAAGATATGAGCTGGCTTGGCGGCAACAGCGATGCCTCGTCTCGCCGGTCCGGCATCATGACGGTGCTGGATGTCGGCTCGAGCAAGGTCTGCTGCGTGGTGGCCAAGCTCAAGCCGCGCGAGGACGGCATGCTGCTGCGCGGGCGCTCGCACCGCATCCAGGTGATCGGCATCGGCCACCAGAAATCGCAAGGCGTGAAATCGGGTGTCGTCATCGATCTCGACAGGGCCGAGCACGCCATCCGCCTTGCCGTCGATGCCGCCGAGCGCATGGCCGGGCTGACCGTCGATTCGCTGATCGTCAACATGACGGCCGGCCGGCTGAAGAGCGAAAGCTTCTCGGCAACCATCAACCTCGGCGGCCATGAGGCCGACGAGGCCGACATCAAGCGTGTGCTTGCCGCCGGCGCCAAGCAGGCGCTGCGGGCCGAGCGCGAGGTGATCCATTCGCTTCCCGTCGGCTTTTCGCTGGACGCCGAGCGCGGCGTGCGTGATCCCCGCGGCATGGTCGGCGATCAGCTCGGCGTCGACATGCATGTGCTGACGGGTGATGCGGCACCCTTGCGCAATCTGGAGCTTTGCATCAACCGTTCGCACCTCTCGGTCGAGCGCATGGTGGCGACCCCCTATGCCAGCGGGCTTGCCGCACTGGTCGACGACGAACTCGAAATGGGCGCGGCCTGCATCGACATGGGCGGCGGCACCACGACGATCTCGGTGTTTTCGGAAGGCAAGTTCGTTCATGGCGACGCCATCGCCATCGGCGGCAACCACGTCACACTGGACATGGCCAAGGGCCTGTCGACCTCGCTCGACGCCGCCGAGAGGCTGAAAGTGATGCATGGATCGGCGCTGCCCGGCAGTGCCGACGACCGCGACCTGGTCTCGATACAGCCGATCGGCGAGGATGGCGAGGTGCCGCTGCAGATACCGCGTTCGGTGATGACGCGCATCATCCGGGCGCGCATCGACGAGACGCTCGAACTGTTGCGCGACCGGCTGAACAGGTCCGGCTACGGCAACGCCGTCGGCAAGCGCGTCGTGCTGACCGGCGGCGCCAGCCAGCTTTCCGGCCTGCCCGAGGCGGCGCGCCGCATTCTCGGACGCAATGTGCGCATCGGCCGTCCGCTCGGTGTGGCGGGCCTGCCGGAGGCCGCCAAGGGGCCGGCTTTCTCGACGCCGGTCGGGCTTCTGATCTACCCGCAGATGGCGAATTTCGAGAGCCATCCGGCGAAGGGAATTTCTGGTCTCAGGATGACCGGAACGGGCGGAAAACTGCATCGAATGAGTCAGTGGTTGAGAGACAGTTTTTAAATTGACGGGGACAGCCCCATAGGCGGCCGCAGCGGCGAAGCGGCGGGAAAGGCAAAGGACGGAGACAATGACCATCAATCTGCAGAAGCCGGATATCACCGAGCTCAAGCCGCGTATCACCGTGTTCGGTGTCGGCGGCGGCGGCGGCAATGCCGTCAACAACATGATCACTGCTGGCTTGCGCGGCGTCGAGTTTGTGGTCGCCAATACCGACGCGCAGGCGCTGACCATGTCCAAGTCGGACCGCCTGATCCAACTCGGCGCGCATGTCACCGAGGGCTTGGGTGCGGGATCGCAACCGGAAGTCGGGCGCGCGGCGGCGGAGGAATGCATCGACGAGATCGTCGACCACCTCTCCAACACTCATATGTGCTTCGTCACTGCCGGCATGGGCGGCGGCACCGGCACGGGGGCCGCGCCGGTCGTTGCACGTGCTGCGCGTGAGAAGGGGATTCTCACCGTCGGCGTCGTCACCAAGCCATTCCATTTCGAAGGCCAGCGCCGCATGAAGACGGCGGATCTGGGCATCGAGGAGTTGCAGAAGTGCGTCGACACCCTCATCGTCATTCCCAACCAGAACCTGTTCCGGCTGGCCAATGACAAGACGACCTTCGCTGACGCTTTCGCCATGGCCGACCAGGTGCTCTATTCCGGCGTCGCCTGCATCACCGACCTGATGGTCAAGGAAGGGCTGATCAACCTCGACTTCGCCGACGTCCGCTCGGTCATGCGCGAGATGGGCAAGGCGATGATGGGGACGGGCGAAGCTTCCGGCGAGGGCCGCGCCATGGCTGCCGCCGAAGCCGCGATCGCCAACCCGCTGCTCGACGAGACCTCGATGAAGGGCGCCAAGGGCCTGTTGATCTCGATCACCGGCGGCCGCGACCTGACCCTGTTCGAAGTCGACGAGGCGGCGACCCGCATTCGCGAGGAGGTCGACCAGGAGGCCAACATCATTCTGGGTGCGACGTTCGACGAGGACCTCGAAGGCGTCATTCGCGTCTCGGTGGTCGCCACCGGCATCGACAAATCGGCGGCCGAAATCGCCGCCGCGCCGATCGCCATCCGCACGGCTCCGCCAAAGCCGGTCAGTCGTCCGGCCGCTCCGGTCACGGAAAACCGTCCGGCGCCTGTCCAGCAGGCGGGCTACGAGCCACGCACCGTCGATCCTGTAGCAGAGGCGATCCAGCTCGCCGAGGCGAATGCCGCGGCGATGGCGCGTCCCGCGCCGGCTGCCCAGGCGGAAGATTTTCGTCCGCAGAGCAAGATCTTCCAAGCGCCGCCGGCCCAGCCGCAGCCGATGGTGCAGCCAATGGTGCAGCCAATGGTTCAGCAGGTGATGCAGCCTGCCCCGCAGCGTGAAGTGCTTCAGCCGGCAGCCGCAGCGCCCCAGCGCATGCCGCGCGTCGAGGACTTTCCGCCGGTGGTGAAAGCCGAAGTGGAAGCCAAAACCCGTCCCGCCGACCACGAGAACAGCGGACCGATGGGACTGCTCAAGCGCCTGACGAACGGCCTTACCCGCCGTGAAGAAGAGCCCGCACGACTGCAGCCGGCGCAGCCGCGCGAGCCGAAACTGCGCCAGGCGGCACCCGAAGTGCGCCGCCTTGCCAGCCAGGATCCGCAGCTTTACGCGCCACGCCGCGGCCAGTTGGATGACCAGGGCCGGCTGACGCCGCAGAGCAGGGCTGTCCAGGAAGACGATCAGCTGGAGATTCCGGCGTTCCTGCGCCGCCAGGCGAATTGATCTGTTAACGGTCCGTAATGGTTATTAACAGGCAGACAAGAAGTTGTTTGCCTGTTAATCTTAAAAGCGATTGCAAAACAGGGTGTTACGAGACTATACCCGCCCCGGATCCCGGTTACACAGAGTAAGAAACCGTGATTTGGAGACTTCCTGCCGGGCAACTATCTTCGCCCGAGCAATGTCGGTTTGCTGGGATTCGGGGAAGTGGCCCTGCCTGCCGATCAAAGAGCCGCGCCCTCGGGCTAATGAAGCGGACGAAGGCAGTATGGGCTATGGGGTTTGTTTTGCACGACTATCAGACGACACTTAAATCGCGTGCGACGCTGACCGGCACCGGCGTTCACAGCGGCAATTCCGTTACCGTTCATTTCCTGCCGGCAGACGCTGATACGGGTGTCGTGTTCCAGCTTTCGAATGGAAGCGAAGACCGGGAGTTCCGTGCGCTCGTTTCCGAGGTCGGTGCTACCGATCTGTGCACCATGCTCGGCGATCCGGCAGGCGAGCACATCGCCACCGTCGAACATCTGATGGCCACGCTTTTCGGGCTCGGCATCGACAATGTCGTCATCGAGATCGACGGCCATGAGGTTCCGATCCTTGACGGCAGCGCCATGGCCTTCGTAGAGGCTATCGACCAGGCGGGCATCGATACGCTGCCGGTCAAGCGCCGCTATATCCGGTTGGTCAAGCCGGTTCGTATCGAGAACGGTGCCTCCTGGGCGGAGTTCAGGCCCTATGACGGCACGCGCTTCGAGATCGAGATCGATTTCGAAAGCCCTGCGATCGGCCGTCAGCTCTTCGCATCCGACATGAATGCCGACATTTTCCGCCGCGATATCGCGCGGGCCCGTACCTTCGGTTTCATGAAGGACGTCGAGCGGCTGTGGGCAGCCGGTTATGCGCTCGGCTCCTCGCTGGAAAACTCCCTGGTGATCGGCGACGACAACCGCGTGATCAACATGGGAGGCTTGCGCTATCCCAACGAGTTCGTGCGCCACAAGACGATGGACGCCATGGGGGATCTGGCGCTGGCCGGCGCCCGGTTCATTGGCTGCTTCCGGTCCTATCGCGGCGGCCACAGGCTGAATGCGGCAGCGCTGCGCCGCCTTTTGTCGGACCGTTCGGCGTTCGAGATCGTCGAGACGACACGCCGCGAGCGCGGTCGTACCGCCGAGATGAGCGCCGTCTATGCACCTGTCTACGCACCCTGGATGATCTGATTCTTAACGTTTTTCGGGTTTTATGGCCGCCGGCCTGTGTTGCATGACTGCACCATTGGCCGGCGAAATCACGCAAGTGTGCGGGCTGCGCCAGGCTGCCACAAAAATGTGCGATTGGCCGGGGATAGCGTTGCCGGGCACGGCGATTATGGTTATGCGTGCTGCCGACGACTGAAATGACGCCGAAAGGGCGGAATCCAATCATGTTCTTCAAGCGAATTGGTCAATCGAAAGCGCCGCATCAGGCTGTTTTCCTGGCGCTTTCGGTGGTTGTTCCATCGCTGTTCCTGTCGGCCTGCATGTCGTCCGAGAAGGATGTCGACCTGTCGACTTATGTCGAGCAGACCGAGCCGGCCGACGTTCTCTACAACCAGGGCCTCGCCAATCTGAATGCCGGGCGCCTGCAGGAGGCGAGCCGCAAATTCAGTGCGGTCGACCGCCAGCATCCCTATTCCGAATACGCCCGCAAATCGATGGTGATGGGTGCCTTTGCCGACTATCGCCAGGGCAACTATACCGAGGCGATCGGTTCGGCCAAGCGCTATCTCACGCTCTATCCGTCGACCGACGACGCGGCCTATGCCCAGTACATCATCGGGCTCAGCTACTATCGGCAAATCAGGGATGTCACCCAGGACCAGAAGGAAGCGCGTCAGACCGTGCAGACGATGCAGGATCTGGTGACGCGCTGGCCCGATTCCGAATATGTCGACGACGCCAAGGAAAAGATCCGCTTCGCCAACGACCAGCTCGCCGGCAAGGAGATGCAGATCGGCCGCTACTATCTCGAGCGCCGTGAATACATCGCCGCCGTCAAGCGGTTCCGCGTCGTGGTGGAGACCTATTCCAACACGCGCCACGTCGAGGAAGCGCTCGCGCGCCTTACCGAAACCTATTATGCGATGGGGCTGACATCGGAAGCGCAGACTGCCGCGGCTGTGCTCGGCACCAACTATCCCGACAGCGTGTGGTACAAGGATTCCTACAAGCTCCTGCAGACTGGTGGGCTCGAGCCGCGCGAGAATGCGGGCTCGTGGATCGCCAAGGCCGGGAAGCTGATCACCGGCGCCTGAGCGGCGCGTCACCATGCTTTCCAGACTGTCGATCCGCGATATCGTTCTGATCGAGAAGCTGGACATCGACTTCTCGTCCGGTCTTTCGGTGCTGACCGGCGAAACCGGCGCCGGAAAATCCATCCTGCTCGATGCGCTGTCGCTGGCGCTTGGCGCGCGCGGTGACGCCTCGCTGGTGCGGCATGGCGCGGCACAGGGCCAGGTCATCGCCGTGTTCGACGTGCCGCGCAACCATCCTGCCCGCATGCTGCTTGCCGACAACGCTATCGAGGACGATGGCGACATCATTCTGCGCCGCGTGCAGACAGCGGATGGCCGTACTCGCGTCTTCGTCAACGACCAGCCTTCCAGCGTGACACTGATGCGCGACGTCGGTCACGCGCTGGTTGAGATCCACGGCCAGCATGACGAGCGTGCCCTGGTCGATCCCGGCGCCCATCGCGAATTGCTGGACAGCTTCGGCGGTCATCTCGGCGCTGTGCGGGCGACCGGCGAGGCATGGCGGCACTGGCGGGCGTGCGAGCAGGAATTTTCGCGACATCGCGCCAAGGTGGAAGCGGCGGCCCGCGAGGCCGACTATCTGCGCGCCGCGGTCGCCGAATTGACGAAGCTCGACCCCCAACCCGGTGAGGAAGCCGACCTTGCCGAACTGCGCGCCTCGATGATGCGCGCGGAAAAGATCGCCTCGGAAATCCATGACGCGCAAGATGTGCTCTCGGGCCCGTCCTCGCCCTTGCCGCAACTGGCCAGCCTGTTGCGGCGGCTGCAGCGCAAGGTGACCGAGGCGCCCGGCCTGCTCGACGACGTGGTCAAATCGCTCGATGAGGCGATGCTGTCGCTCGACGCGGCGCAATCGGGTGTGGAAGCGGCACTTCGCGCCACCGAATACGATCCGCGGCGGCTGGAACAGGCCGAGGAGCGGCTGTTTTCGCTGCGCGCCGCCTCACGCAAGCACAGTGTTGCAGTCGACGATCTGGCCCAATTGCGCGACACGATGGCCGCCGATCTCGCCGATCTCGACGCCGGCGAGGAGCGCCTGCACGGGCTGGAGAAGCAAGCTGCCGCCGCGCGCGAGACCTACGACATTTCTGCAGCACAGCTTTCGTCGCTTCGCCATGCGGCGGCGGTCGGCTTGACCAAGGCGGTGATGGCCGAACTGCCGGCACTGAAGCTCGAACGGGCAGCCTTCATCGTCGAGATGGCAAGTGAGGCCGAGAGCCGCATGGAAGACGGCATCGATCAGGTCGAATTCTGGGTGCGCACCAATCCCGGCACAAGACCGGGCCCGATGATGAAGGTCGCCTCCGGTGGCGAACTTTCGCGGTTCCTGCTGGCGCTGAAGGTGGCGCTGGCCGACCGCGGCTCGGCGCCGACCTTGGTCTTCGATGAAATCGACACCGGCGTTGGCGGCGCGGTGGCGGACGCCATCGGCCAAAGGCTGGCGCGGCTGTCGAGGCGCGTGCAGGTGCTTTCGGTTACGCACGCGCCGCAAGTGGCGGCACGCGCGGCGACGCATTTCCTGATCTCCAAATCCGGTGGGGCCGATCGTGTCGCCACCGGCATTGCCGAGATGGACCGGGCGGCGCGCCAGGAAGAGATCGCGCGGATGCTGGCCGGGGCGACCATTACCGACGAGGCGCGCGCGGCGGCCGAGCGGCTGCTTCGCGAAAACACCGCAGCCTAGCGGAGCTCATGCTCGGCGTTATGGATCGAGTCAGGATGTGGCTCCATCCTGCTGTTCAGGAATGATTTTCTCGTACCCGGTCTCTCCCTCATAGGAAGATCCTGTTCTATTGTGTCGCGCCACCGGGAAGGGAGCAATGCATGGCCGAAAAATCAGTTGATTCGCTCAGCGAAAGCGAAGCCGCAAGCGAGCTAAAGCGGCTGGCGGCGGAGATCGCCGAGCACGACCGGCGCTACCACACCGAGGACGCACCGCTTATAACGGACGCGGAATATGACGCGCTAACGCAGCGCAACCTCGCCATCGAACAGCGCTTCCCCGCTTTGGTGCTAGAGGATTCGCCATCGCGCCGAGTGGGCGCGCCACCGGCCGAAGGCTTTGCCAAGGTGCGCCATGCGGTGCCGATGCTCAGTCTTGCCAAGGCCTATACCGACCAGGATGTCACCGACTTCATCGAACGCGGCCGGCGTTTCTTTAACCGCGACAAGGATCTGGACATTGCGTTCACGGCTGAGCCGAAGATCGACGGGCTATCGGCTTCGCTGCGTTATGAAGGCGGTGTGTTCGTGCAGGGAGCAACGCGCGGTGACGGCGCCGTCGGGGAGGACATCACCGCCAATCTCAGGACAATCGCCGACATCCCCAAGCACCTGAAAGGCTCGGGCTGGCCTGATGTGATCGAGATACGGGGTGAGGTCTATATGACCTATGCGGAATTCGAGGCTTTGAAGGAACGGTCGGCGGCGGTTGGCGGCCAGGACTATGTCAATCCGCGCAATACGGCGGCCGGATCCCTGCGTCAGAAGGATCCGTCCGTTACCGCCAGCCGCAACCTCAAGTTCTTAGCCTACGCCTGGGGCTACACGTCAGAGGATCCCGCTCCGACTCAATACGATTCAGTGCAAAAATTCGCTGAGTGGGGGTTCAAGATCAGTCCGCTGATGGTGCGGGCGAAGTCGGTCGACGAACTGGTCGCGCACTATCACCTGATCGAGGCCCAGCGCTCGTCGCTCGGCTACGACATCGACGGCGTCGTCTACAAGGTGGACCAGTTGGAATTGCAGCGCAGATGGGGTTTCGCCACTGGCGAACCGCGCTGGGCCATCGCTCATAAATTTCCTGCCGAACAGGCAATGACGACCGTGCTCAGGATCGACGTTCAGGTCGGCCGCACCGGCACTCTGGCGCCCGTTGCACGGCTTGCGCCCGTCACGGTTGGCGGCGTGGTGGTCGAAAATGTCACGCTTCACAATGAAGACTACATCAAGGGTCTCGACAGCAACGGCCAGCCAATCCGCGACGGCTGTGACGTGCGTATCGGCGACACAGTCGTCATCCAGCGGGCGGGCGACGTCATTCCGCAGATCGTCAGCGTCGTTATCGACAGGCGCCCGGCTGATGCCGTGCCCTACGAATTCCCGCACACCTGTCCGATCTGTGGCTCACCCGCAACGCGCGAGATCAACGAAAAGACCGGCAAGGAAGATTCCCGCCGACGCTGCACCGGCGAACTGATCTGTCCCGCGCAGGCCGTGGAGGGATTGCGCCACTTCGTGTCACGTGGCGCCATGGATATCGAAGGCCTGGGCGCCGAAAACATAGACCTGTTCTTCAATGCGGGATTGATCAAAACAGCCGCCGATATCTTTACTCTCAGGGATCGCCGTCCCGCCGTGACCAAGGCGCTGGCTGAGCGGCGCGAGGAGCAGGCCAGGCAGCGCGAGGCCGCATCGGGCAAGACGCGCAAGAATGTGCGCGGTGTCGAGGAACGCAACTACGAAGGTCTCGACAAGCTGTTCGCCGCCATCGACGCTCGCCGCGAACCGGAACTCGATCGCTTTATTTTCGCGCTGGGTATCCGACATATCGGCGAGACCACGGCCGCTGTACTTGCCCGAACCTTCTCAACCATTGAGGAGTTGATCCGCATCGGCAAGGAGACTGCGGCGGCGGCCGATCCACACACCGTTTTCCCATCGATCAATGGCATCGGCGACACGGTGATAGGCGCGCTTCGCGATTTCTTCGGCAATGAACGCAACGACGACGTGCTTGAAGCCTTGCTCGCGCAGGTCCACCCGAAGCCGTACATTGTGAACGTCTCAGCCGGCAGCGCGGTCGCCGGCAAGACGATCGTGTTTACAGGCACGCTGGAAAAGATGACACGCCCCGAGGCCAAGGCGATGGCTGAACGTCTCGGCGCGAAGGTAGCCGGCTCAGTCTCAGCGAAGACCGATCTCGTGGTGGCAGGCCCAGGCGCCGGTTCCAAGCTGAAGGACGCGACCAAATTCGGCATCGAGGTGATCGACGAGGACACTTGGTTGCAGCGGATCGGCAAAGGAGCATGATGGCCGCTGCATTTAGCGGTTTCGGCCAAAAGGCCATTCCCTTCCTCAAGGCACTCGATTTTCATCAGAGCCGGGAGTGGTTTCTGGAAAACCGCGACCTCTTCGAACGCGAGCTGCGCGACCCTTTCGGCGATCTGGTCGAAACGCTCTCCGAGCGCTTCACGGCAGCGGGGCTGGGTTTGCGCGGCGATCGCAAGAAGTCGCTGTTCCGGATCAATCGCGACGTGCGTTTCGCCAGGGACAAAAGTCCTTACAACCGGCATCTGTCGGCGATCCTTTCGCCTGACGGCACCAAGATGGAGCAGGGGGTATTCTTCGTCCATATCGGGCTTGAGCGCTGCTTTGCCGGCGTTGCCTGGTGGCAGCCCGGGCCGCCGCTGTTGCTGGCGATGCGCAACGCCGTCGCGACGCGGGCGGGCGAATTCCGGGCGCTCATGAAGGCGTTGAAGAAAAACCGTCTCGAACTCGATGCGGAAGGTTGCATGAAGCGAGCGCCACGCGGCTTCGAGCATGTCACGGAGGCCGATCTCGCGGCGGCCATTCGCAACCGGCATTTCGCCGTCCGGCACGAAATCGACCCTGCGGGAATCCACAGTGCGGCACTGGTCGACGAACTCGTCGATTTCGCCTTGCGGGCCAAGCCGCTGCTCGACTGGGGCAGGGCGATCGAAGGCAAGGTCCCGGAGGAGTAGAGGCTAGGGCGATCATTTCCGCTGATCGTTTGGCTCAAGCGAATTGGTGTGACAAGGCAGGCGGCGCTACCTACATACGACCATTCCCGAGGGAGTGGGTCGATGTTAGCGGAAGCAATCTCCGAAAACCGCGCGAAGAGCGATTTCTGGCAAGGCGTGCGGCTCTCGATGCCCGTCGTGGTGGCGTCGGCGCCGTTCGCGCTGCTGTTCGGCGCTATCGCCGTCGACAACGGTTTTTCGGTGCTGGAAGCCCTCCTGATGAGTGCCATGGTTTTCGGTGGCGCCAGCCAGATGGTCGGCATCGAATTGTTCGGCCAGCATGTCGCGCCATGGCTGATCGTGCTGTCGATCTTCGCCGTGAATTTCCGCCATGTGCTTTACTCGGCGGGTATCGGCCGGCGCATCGCACATTGGCCGCTGGTGCAACAGGCAGTCGGCTATTTCATCCTGACCGATCCGCAGTTCGCGGTGGCCGAGCGCAAGGCGGAGGCCGGCGAAACCGTCGGCTTTGCCTGGTACATGGGGCTTGGCCTCCCGGTCTATGTGTTCTGGGTGACCGAAAGCGCGCTTGGCGCGGTGTTCGGCAAGCTCATTCCCGATACACATGCGCTGGGCATCGATTTCCTGCTGCCGATCTATTTTCTCGGCCTAGTCATGAGCTTTCGCAAACGGCCGCTGTGGCTGCCGGTGGTCGTCGCCAGTGCTGCTGCCTCGATCATCGCCTACAAGACGGTAGGCTCGCCCTGGCACGTTTCCATCGGCGCTGTGGCCGGGGTGCTGCTCGCGGTCATCCTGCCGCCGCACCACAGCGGTGTAGAGGCGCGGCGATGAGCACAACCTTGTGGATCATCATCGCCGGTGCGATCGCGACTTATCTCACCCGCATCGGCGGACATCTGGTGATCTCGCGCTTCGAAAACATCCATCCGCGCGTAGAGGCCGGGCTGAACGCCGTGCCGGCGGCGGTGCTGACCACGCTGGTGGCGCCGGCGGCACTCGGCGCCGGGCCGGCGGAATGGGCGGCATTGATCGTCGCCGGGCTGGTCTCGCTGCGCGGCGGGCTGATGGCGATGTTTTTGGTCGGCGCCGCCGTGCTGGTCTTCGCCAGGCAGTTCGTCGGGTAGACGAAACCTGCCCACCGACTCTCCGAGAAATCAAATCTTCTGGTCGTGCGGCAGTGGCGCGGTTGCCTTCTCCAGCCAGGCCAGCGTCTCGCCGTCGAGCATCGGTCCGATCTCGGCCAGCACGCGGGCATGGTATATGTCGAGCCAATGCAGCTCGTCGCGAGTCAATAGGTCGGATCGCACCAGCCTGACGTCGATAGGCGCCAGCGTCAGCGTCTCGAAGCCGTGCATGGCGATGTCGCCGCCCTCGATCGGTTCGGCCGGCGTCACCAGGACGAGATTCTCGATGCGGATGCCGTAAGCACCTTCCTTGTAGTAGCCCGGCTCGTTGGAAACGATCATGCCTGCCAGCAGCTTTTCTGTGCCGGTCCTGGCGATGCGCTGCGGGCCCTCGTGCACGGCCAGATAGGAGCCGACGCCGTGGCCGGTGCCATGGGCGAAATCGCAGCCATGTTTCCACAGCGCAAGGCGCGCCACAGCATCGATCTCGGAGCCGCGCGTCCCGGCGGGAAAGCGCAGCATGGAAATACCGATCATGCCTTTCAGCACCAATGTGAAGCGTTCGCGCATTTCCTCGGTCGGCTTGCCGATCGGCACGGTACGGGTGATGTCGGTGGTGCCGTCCTGATACTGCCCGCCGGAATCGAGCAGGAACAGTTCGCCAGACTGAAGCTTTCGGCTGGTGGCGCGGGAAACGCGGTAGTGCATGATAGCGCCGTTCGGGCCGGCGCCAGAGATGGTATCGAAGGACACGTCGCGCAGCGGCATCTGCGTTTCCTCGCCGGTGCTGCGGCGGCACTCCTCGAGCTTGGTGACGACTGCGATCTCGTCGAGCTTGCTGGGTTCCTGACGGTCGAGCCAGCAAAGCAGCTTGGCCACGGCGGCGCCATCGCGGCGATGCGCGGCGCGGGCGCCGTTGATCTCGGCCTGGTTTTTCGTCGCGCGTGGAATGCGGGCAGGATCAGGTGCAGTGATGACGGTGCCGCCATTGTCCTCGACCAGCATTCTCAGTTTTTCCGCCGCCAGCACCGGATCCAGCGCGATTCTTGCGCCACCCTTGGCCAATCCTGCGATCGCCGCTTCGAATTCACTGGGTTCGTGCAATTCGGCGAGCTGCGTCAGATAGGCCGCGACGGTCCGCGAAAACTTGCGCTGATCCATGAAAAGCAGGTGCGACCCGTCGGCGGCGAGCACGGCGAAGCCGAGCGCCAGCGGCGTATGCGGCACGTCGCCGCCGCGGATGTCGAAGACCCAGGCGATGGAGGACGGGTCGGTCAGCACGGCATGGGTGGCGCCATCCTTGCCGATGGCCTCGGCCAGCCGTGCCAGCTTGTCCTTGGCCAGTTCGCCGGCAAACGCGATCGGATGGAGCTCGACCGGCGCCAGCGGTGGTTCGGGCTGGTCCTTCCAGATGGCATCGATTGGATTCTTCTCGAGCGGCACCAATGTCGCCCCCGATTTTTCGGCCGAAGCTTTCAGCGCCTTGACGTCGCCGATCGTCTGCAGCCACGGATCGAAGCCTAGCCGCACGCCCTTGCCGAGATTGTCCTTGATCCAGGTGGGGGGCGGATTGTCGACCAGGCTTTCGATCGAAAAGACGTCGAGATCGACCTCCTGGCGCACCTGCAGCGTGTAGCGCCCGTCGACGAACATGAAGGCGCGGTCGCCGAGCACTATGGCGACCCCGGCCGAGCCGCTGAAGCCAGTCAGCCATTTCAGCCGTGCCGAGCGGTCGGCGACATATTCGCCCTGATGCTCATCGGCACGAGGTACGATGAAGCCATCCAGCCCGTTGGCCGCCAGCCATTGGCGCAGCAACGCCACACGCGGCTTGCCGACGCCGGAGTCGCCGGCGGAATCAAAAGTCTGGAACATGAGGGCCTCTCCTCGGATGTTGGCGCGACCGTAGCGCATGACCCGGAAAATCGGAATCGACTTTTGCTGCGCAGATCTTCGGTTCGGAGAAAATCAGCGCAAGATCAAAGTGCAACAGCGTCAGCCGCCTGACAATCGGCAGGATTTGGTCCAGCAGCATCGCTTTTGCGCATAGACGCCATGCAGAATCAGCGATTTTCAAATGGGTCAGCAGACCTTACCTTTTTGACGTGGAGGAACGAGTCTTACTGCCCTGCAAAGGAGACCATCATGTCCACGATTTCAGCCAGACGCGGTTTTTTCAGAAGCGCTGTGAATGCTCTCATCGAAGCACGCCAGCGCGAAGCGAGCCGCTATGTGAGCGGCGTTCTGCTTGGCTTTGACGACGAAACGCTGAAGGCGAACGGCTACGATCGCGAAGAACTGAAGAAGGCGGCAAGGTCGCGCTACGTCTGAGCGAATTTACGGCCTGCGTTTGAAGGCGCTGCGCGTCATCGCTTAAGGTGAATCGTCACCCAGCCTTCGCGATGCAACGTCCTGACATGGCGGAACTGCTGGCCGACATAGGCCGAAATCACCGCGTCGCGCTGCCGGTCGAGGATACCTGACAGCACGATCGAGCCGCCCAAAGCGATATGGCTGGCCATTTCTGGCGCCAGCCGCATCAGCGGCCGCGCCAGTATGTTGGCAACGATGAGATCAAAGGGGCCGCGCGCGGCAAAAATCGGATGGTGGAAGCCCGGCGCCGTCACCGTTTCGACAAGCGCCTTGACGTGGTTGAGCCGCGCATTGGCGGCGGCGACCTTTGTGGCGACCGGATCGATGTCGGTCGCCAGCACCGGGATATGGGCGAGCTTGGCCACCGCGATGGCCAGCACCGCACTGCCGGTGCCGAGGTCGAGCGCGTTGCGCGGGCGCTCGCGCCGCACGACCTGTTCCAGCATTTCAAGGCACCCGGCGGTGGTGCCGTGATGGCCGGTGCCGAAGGCGAGGCCCGCCTCGATCTCGATGGGGAGCTCGCCGCTGTGGCGCTTCCTGCGGTCATGCGCGCCGTGGACGAAGAAACGGCCGGCGCGCACCGGCTTCAGTCCCTCCAGCGAACGCGTCACCCAGTCGATATCCGGCACGGGCTCGCGCGCAATCGGCCTCGACAAGGCCAGCCCGGCGAGGATCTCTTTCACACGAGCCTCGACGGCGTCGACATCGCCGTTGGCATAGAGCGACACTTCGTGGATGTCGCGATCCTCATCGACTTCGAGGATGGCAATCGGCAGACCCTCGTCCTCGAAGGCCGTTTCGAACGCCGCGAAGATACTATCGGCCTCGATCTTTCCAGTGGTGAAATAAAGTCGCGTTTGGGTCATCAACCGATGGTCTTGACTGAGCATGATCTTTTCCGAAAACCGGTCCCACTTCTCGCTGTCGCGGACCTTCGGTTCGGGATCATGCTCTAACCTTCCGCCGCCAGCCGCTTGAGCTTGGCGATGGCGGTCTCCGAGCTTTCGCCATAGGCGATGGTGCCGGCGAAATCGCCCCGGGCGGTGAGCAGCAGCACCGAAGCGGTGTGGTCCATCGTGTAGTCGCCGTTGCCCGTGTCGACCTTCTTCGAATAGATGCCGAAGGATTTGGCCATGGCTTGAACCTTGTCGGGGTCGCCAGTGATGCCGAGGATGCGGTCGGAGAAGTTGCTGATATAGGCGTTCATGATTTCCGGCGTGTCGCGCTCCGGGTCGACCGTCACGAAATAGGCGCGCAGGTTCTTGCCGTCGTCCCCCATCGTCTTTAGCCAACCGGCCAGTTCGAACAGCGTGGTCGGGCAAACTTCCGGGCAATGGGTGAAGCCGAAGAAGACGACGCTAGGGTGGCTGCGAAACGCAGCCTCGGTGATCGGGGCGCCCTTCTGGTCGACCAGCGTGAAGGGCGCGCCGAACGGCTCACCGCCATAATGCCCGCGGTACCAGTCGAAGGTGAGCCAGCCGATGCCTGCTGCCATCAGGACGAGAATGCCGACCAGTATTGAACGCATCATCAATTGGTGTCCGTCGCGATTTTCATTGGCGCCGTATCGGCATCATGCAGCTTGTTTGGCGAACACTCTTATCGGTTTGATCTCGTGCGCGCAAAGATGTCGCGTTGCCGCAACCGGCTTTCCTGTCAAAAAATGATCCGCTTGCAAAGCGCTGCCGCCCGTCCCACCTGAGGTCGGCAAAACTCGAACCGCAGGA
Source organism: Mesorhizobium sp. M5C.F.Cr.IN.023.01.1.1 (assembly GCF_003997585.1). Lineage (NCBI taxonomy): Bacteria > Pseudomonadati > Pseudomonadota > Alphaproteobacteria > Hyphomicrobiales > Phyllobacteriaceae > Mesorhizobium > Mesorhizobium sp. M5C.F.Cr.IN.023.01.1.1. The sequence continues at coordinate 20,005 of NZ_RZSU01000050.1, forward strand.
GGCTTCCCTTGCAAAGACTGATTGGGCGAAAACTGATCGGCGGCGCTTTGGCCGCATGCCTCGTCATCGGTGCCGGCGCAGCCGCCGCTCAGGAGGTCGGCAAGGTCGGCGTCGACTGGCTCGGCAACGACATCATTGTCGAGGCGATCAAGGATCCGAAGGTCGAAGGCGTGACCTGTCACGTCACCTATTTCGAACGCGGGATGATCGATCGCCTGCAGAAGGGCAACTGGTTCGAAGATCCGTCCGATTCCTCGATCTCCTGCCGCCAGACCGGGCCGATCACCGTCGGCGACATCGACATGAGCGAGGCCGGCGAAGAGGTGTTCAAGCAAGGCATCAGCCTGATCTGGAAGAAACAGGTGGTGAACCGCATCTACGACAAGGCCAACGACACCTTGATCTATCTGTCGCATTCGCGCCAGGTGCAGGACGGTTCAGCGAAAATGTCCGTCACCACCGTGCCGCTCTATGGCCAAAACGTGGTGTGGACCAACGGCAAGCCGAAATAGGCTCTGGAAACAGGTGACGAGCGATTGGTCCCGCTTGCGGGACCAATCGCTCGGGCGTAAAGCCGCCGGGATGGACCGTCCCGAAAATCTTGTGCTGAAAGACCCCGAGCCGCGCATCCATCCGACTGCGGAATTGAAGGCGTGCAAGCTTGGGCGCTACGCCTCGATCGGCGAGCGGGTTATCCTGCGCGAGGTATCGGTCGGCGACTTCTCCTATTTCGAGCGCCACGCCGAGGCGATCTACACGACGATCGGCAAGTTCTGTTCGATCGCCGCCAACAGCCGGATCAACGCGCTGGAGCATCCGATCGAGCGGCTGACCCAGCACAAGGTCAGCTACCGCCCGAACGAATATTTTCGCTGGCTGGGCGTCGACGGGGCGTTTCGGGAAAGGCGGCGGGCGAAGTCGGTTAGCATCGGCCACGACGTCTGGATCGGCCATGGTGTGGTGATCATGCCCGGCGTGACCATCGGCAATGGCGCGATCGTCGGCGCCAACGCTGTGGTGACGCGCGACGTACCTGCCTACGCGATTGTCGCCGGCGTTCCGGCCAGGCAATTGCGCCAACGCTTCGCGGCGGACGTCGCCGCGCGGATCGAAAGCCTCGCCTGGTGGGACTGGCCGCCCGAGAGACTGGCCAAGGCAGTCCCCGACATGCAGACGCTGTCCATCGAGGCCTTCCTCGACGTCTGGGATAACGAAATACCCTGATCTTGCGGGCGCGTGCACGGTTATGTCCGTGAAATCCCTCCGTGCAAGGGAACCCGGAGCGGTTGCTGGTTGTTTCTCCTGCCATGATCGAGAAGCTTTTCACCAGGATCGCCAACTACGTTGCCCATCTCGCCGGTCTGCCGTCGACATTCGCCGTCTGTTTTCTGATCATCGTTGCCTGGGCAATAAGCGGGCCGTTGTTCGGCTTTTCGGATACGTGGCAACTCATCATCAATACCGGCACAACGATCGTCACCTTCCTGATGGTGTTTCTCATCCAGAACACCCAGAACCGCGATGGCATGGCGATTCAGACGAAACTCGACGAGTTGATCCGGGTCGGCAAAGCTCAAAATACTTTTATCGGCATCGAGCACCTGACAGAATCCGAGGTCGAGGAGATCCGCAAAAAATGTGAACAGGCGGCGAAACGGCATGATACGGCGGTCAAGAAAGCCACCGCGCAAAAGCGCGGCTCGAAGACACATGCGTGAGCGTCAGCTTTCCATAAACGCCGCGAAAGCCTCCTTGTAATCCGGATGCCAGCGCGACAGAGCAGGGCGGTTCTCGATGATGTCGCCGATCGCCCAGGCCATGCGCTTTTCGTCCATAGGCCGTGTCGCCTCGTTGTCGGGGCACAGGATGTAGAAGTCGCCACGCACCAGCGAGGCCAGCATGAAGTCGATCACCTGCTCGCCCGTCCAGGCGCCGGCGGGCTTTTCGGTCGCACCCTCGGTCAGGCCGGTAAAAGTGAACCCCGGAATAAGCAGATGCGCCGCAACCTTTGCGCCGGGCTCGTTGCGCAGCGCATGTGCCAGGCCTTCGGTGAAGGTCTTCACGCCTGATTTGGAGACGTTGTAGGCAAGATTGCCGGGCGGCGTGGTGATGCCTTGCTTGGAGCCGGTGTTGACGATCAGGCCCGGCCTGCCGGCCGCCAGCATGCGCGGCACGAAGGCCTCGACGCCATGGACGACGCCCCAGAAATTGATGTCCAGCAGCCGCTTCCAGGCGTCGCGATTTTCCCAGGGCTTGCCCGGATTGTTGCCGACGCCGGCATTGTTCATCAACAGCGACACGCCGCCGAACGCACCGAACGCCTTTTCGGCCAGCCGGTCGAGTTCGTCGGCTTTCGAGACGTCGGTGGCAACCGCGAGTACCGCGCTGTCGCCGACAATCGTTGCAACGGCGCGGGCAGCCTCATCGAGCCGCGCGCCACCGATATCGGCAAGCACGATTTTCAGGCCCAACGCTGCCAGCCGCTTGGCCGCAGCAAGGCCGATGCCGCTGGCGCCGCCGGTGATGACGGCAACGTTGCCGGAGGCAAGGGCAGGCAAAGCGCTCTGGATTTCGGCGTCGGTGGTCATGGCTATAGCGTCCTCGTTCAAGTTGCGCCGAACTTAACGCGCCGAGGGGCTCGCGCAAGCCGCTTTGGCGTCCTTGGGTTGACCATATCGGCAGGCGCTGCGCATGCTGTCCGCGTAAGAAGGAGATTACCGATTGACCGACTGGATCGAGATCCTGAAAGAACAGACCGCCACCGGCGACCAGATGAGCCGCGAGGTGCCGCAAATGCTTGCCAATCCCGACATCAGCGAAGCGCAAGTGAAGACGCTGTTTTCGGCGCTCGAAAAACAGGCGGAATTCGTCGAGAAGCTGCGCATAGCGCTGGAAAAATTTGGCCATGATTTTTCGGTGATCAAGGCGGCCGAGCGGCTTGAGGAGCGCTATGCCGACCTTGCGGCCTCGGTGGCCGAGAAGCTGAAAGCAATGCGGGAATAGGCAGGCCTATTTTTCGACCAGCCTCTCGAACCGCCTGTCCGGTACGAACCAGATCATGGCAACCAGCACATAGAAAGCGACGCTGATCCATTGATTGACGAAGGCCAGCGGAATGGCGGCGATGTAGAGGACCACCGAGATCTTTTCCTTGCGGTCGGTGCCCACCGCTCTGGCGAAGGTAGTGTCGTTGCCATGCAGCCGGTGCAGCATGACGACTAGAATGAAGTAGGCGGTCGCGCAAAGCGCCAGGACAACACCGTAAACGGCGACAGGCACCGGCGCGAAATGGTTTTCGCCCATGAATGCGGTGGTGACTGGCATCAGCGACAGCCAGAACAGCAGATGCAAATTCGCCCACAGCACGCGGCCATCCACCCGCTGCACGGTGTGGAACATGTGGTGCAAATTGTTCCAGTAGATGCCGACATAGATGAAGGACAGCACGTAGCTGAAAAACGTGGGCCATAGAGGTGCCAGCACGGAAAAATCCGCGCCATGCGGCACCTTCAACTCCAGCACCATGATGGTGATGATGATGGCGATAACGCCATCGGTAAATGCCTCGACCCGTCCCTTGCCCATGGATTTCCTCTACTACGCCTGGCTCATCCTAGGCGATCGAAGTGGCTGGAGGGAAGGCCTGGGCGCTGTCGTTCAGCCGCTCGGCGTCTCGGGCGAAAGATGCGCGCGCTGGTGCGGCACGCCAAGACCGGTACTCCGGCGGCTCGCCGGCAGCCGGCCTGTCCTCGATCATGTGCATAGTGCGCCAGCGGTCGAAGCGGTAATAGGTCGCTGCCAGCGCGAGCGACGTGATCGAGCCGACCGGAAAGCTCCACCCCAGCGCCTCCTCGCCGATCAACAAGAAGAGGGGCCGATCAACAACGAGAGAGGATAGGCGAGTGTGGCAATCATCAATCGCTGTCGCGTGCGATCAGCTCCAGCGGCCAGACCTCACGGATGATCCGCGTACCCTCTGGCCCGGCGAACGCCGGGATCGACGCCAGCAGCATTTCGGCCAGCCGCCGCCCCATCGGCTCCAGGGAAGGGCGGAAGGCGGTCAGCGCCGGTGAAAAATAGCGACACAGCGGCGTGTCGACGATGACGATCACCGCAATGTCGTGACCCGGCTTGATGCCCAGCTCGGCCAGCGCCTTGCAGCCGCCGAGCGCCATCGCGTCATTGTTGAAGATGATGGCGGTCGGCGGGTTTTTGGAGCGCATCACCCCAGGCGTCACCTCGTAGCCGCCGGCCTCGTTGATGAAGCCTTCCGCGATCAGCCGGGAGTCAACCTCGATGCCGTGCCGCCGCAGGGCCTTGCGATAGCCGGCCAGGAATAGATAGCCGAAATTGAGGTTGAGAGACGGGCGGATAGCGGCGATGCGGCGGTGGCCGCGCGCCACCAGGCGGTCGACGGCCTCGGTCCCGGCCGTCTCGAAATCGAGGTCGAGCGACGGATAGGATTTGTCGCCGGACCGGCTGCGGCCGAGCGTCGCGAACGGGAAGCCGACCCTGGTCAGGTAATCGATGCGCTCGTCCTCGCGACGCGTCCACGCCAGCACCACCGCATCGGCTCGGCGCGTCTCGACCACCCGGCGCAGGCGCTCCTGCTGGTAGTCGCCCGGCGCGCCCATCACCACGATCAAGTCGAGCCCGCTTTCGGCGAGTTTCGCCTGCAGCCCGGTCAGGAACGGAATGAAGAACGGCTCGCCATATTGCTGGTCGCCCGGGTGCGGCTGCAGCATGAAGGCGATCGAGTGGGTGGCGCCGCGCCGCAGGCTGCGGCCGGATTGGTTCGGCGAATAGTTCAGCTTTGCCGCCGCATCGAGCACGCGCTGGCGCGTGTCGGCATTGACGTCGGCGCGGCCGTTGAGCGCGCGCGACACGGTGCCGATCGAAATGTTCAGGTGACGCGCAAGATCGTGGATGCTGGACGCCAAAGGACGGTTCTCCCCTTTCTTGGCTATCACCGGCCGCTCTTCAGGCCAAGGTGATTTTCGCGAGCAGCCAATTGACATTCTACGCCTTCGGGTGTGTTCTCGTAAACGTTTACGGAAAACGTTTACGGTCATGCCGTGAATGCCGTGACGATCGGTCTGGAGGGGCCGAACGGAGGAGGAGCGCTGGATGATGAATGTCGTCCTGGTCGGCTGCGGAGCGATGAGCAAGCAATGGCTCGATGCGGCGAGCCAGATCGACGGGTTGGCTATTGTCGGCCTAGTCGACCTCGACTCCGACAGGGCGAAAGCGAGGGCGCGCGAATATGAGCTTGCCGGCGCCGTCATCGGAACCAGCCTTGACGCCGTGCTCGACCAGACTAGACCGCAGGCGGTGTTCGACGTGGTGGTTCCGGCGGCCCGGCGCGACATCGCGCTTTCAGCCTTTGCCCATCATTGCCACCTCCTGACCGAGAAGCCACTCGCTGACAGCCCGGACAATGCGCGTGCCATTGTCGAAGCCGCCCGGCGCGCCAAGCGCGTGCATGCCGTCGTCCAGAACCGCCGCTATGTCGCCAATGTCAGGCGTATCAGGCGCTTTCTCGAATCCGGCGCCATCGGCGTGCCGACCAGCATCCACGCCGACTTCTTCGTCGCGCCGCATTTCGGCGGTTTTCGCGAGGAGATGGCCCATGTCTTGCTGCTCGACATGGCGATCCACACCTTCGACGCCGCCCGCTACATGGTCGGCGGCGAGCCGGCCAGCGTCTACTGCCAGGAATGGGAGCCGGTCAATTCCTGGTACCGGCAGGGATCGTCGGCCACCGCAATCTTCGAGTTCGGCGGCGGCAAGCTGTTCACCTATGCCGGCTCCTGGTGCGCCGGCGGGTTCCGCACCAGCTGGGAGAGCAAATGGCGCATCGTCGCCGAGCGCGGCAGCCTGGTCTGGGACGGCGATGACGGGCTGAAGGCAGAAGTCGTGCGGCCGGTCCGTGAAGGCCTGTTCGATCGCACCGAGCCGCTCGCCGTGCCGCCGCTCGATCCTAATGACCGCGTCGGCGGCCATCTCGGCATCATCCAGGACTTCGTACGCGCCGTCGAAACCGGCACCGAGCCAGAGACGCGAGGCGCCGACAACATCAAGAGCCTGGCCATGGTCTTCGGCGCGATCGAGAGCGCTGAAACCGGCCGCCGGGTCGCGATCGCACAGGAAAGATGATGACGCCAAACCCGCTTCTCGACATCAGGATCGGCACCATGGTGCGGGCCAATCTCGACGACCCGGCCGCCTATATCAAGGCGATCCTGCCGTTGGGCTTCGAGAGCATCCAGCCCTTCTTCTGGCAGACGCTGGGCGGCAAGGACATTCGTCGCCTCGCTGGCGAGATCCGCGAGGCGATCGGCGATGCCGATGTCGTTGTCTCCTCGATCGGCGTATTCGGCAATCCGCTGGAGAGCGGCGATGTCGATCGCGGCGTGCTCGAGGCCTGGGAAACGATCATCGACAACGCGCATCTGTTTGGCACCAGCACGGTCAGCGGCTTCGCCGGCCGCCTTCGCGGCAAGCCGCTGCCCGACAGTCTGCCGCGCTTCCGCGAGGTGTGGGAACCGCTGGCCAAACGCGCCGCTGACAAGGGCGTGCGCATCGCCTTCGAGAATTGCGCGATGGACGGCAACTGGGCCAGCGGCGACTGGAACATCGCCCACAATCCGGACGCCTGGGAGCTGATGTTCAACGAATTGCCCGACGAAAATCTCGGCTTGGAATGGGAGCCCTGCCACCAGCTCGTCTATCTGATCGATCCAATCCCGCAGATCCGCAAATGGGCGCCGCGCATCTTCCATGTCCACGGCAAGGACGCGACGGTGCGTTGGGACGTGATCCGCGAGCATGGCGTGTTCGGCCGGCTGCCGTTCGTGCAGATGCGCACGCCGGGCTTCGGCGACAGCGACTGGACGAGAGTGATCGGCGAATTGCGGCTGGCCGGCTACAAGGGCGCCATCGACATCGAAGGCTGGCACGACCCGGTCTATCGCGGCGACCTCGAGATTACAGGGCAGGTGCGGGCGCTGGATTACCTCAAGCAATGCCGGGGAGGTGCCAGCTACCTGCCAAATCCGGCCTGAGGATCCAGCTGGCGGGAGGGCCGGCCAGCGAAGATTGCGGCGAAAGGCCGAAGCATTCGTCGAAAACCCCTCGGCTTGCGAGGGAACAACGGGAGGATAAGTGCATGAGCATCGCTAAGAGAACGACAGTTCTGCGCTCGACCGTCGTGGCGGCGGCCACGGCGCTCGCCGCTGCAATCTCCACCTTGCCCGCGCAGGCGCTCGACGCCCAATGGTGCAAGGATGTCCGTATCCGCTTCTTTGTCGGCGGCGCCGAGGGCGACGCCTTCGGCACCATCGTCTACAATGGCGCCAAGCAGGCGGCCGCCGATCTCGGACCCAAGGTCGACTACATCTTCTCCCAGTGGGACGTCGAGAAGATGGTGCAGCAATTGCGCGAAGCCGTCGCCGTGAAGCCCAACGGCATCGCCATGATGGGTCATCCGGGCGACGCCTCGATCATGCCGCTGGCCGAACAGGCGCACAAGGACGGCATCAAGACGATGTACCAGAACGTGCCGGTGCCGAAAGTGGTGGAAGCGTTCGGCGGCGGCTATGTCGGCGCCCAGCAGGAACAGCAGGGCCGTGCGCTCGGCGCCGAGGCGCTCAAGCTGGCCGGGCTCAAGGCCGGCGACAAGGCGATCATGATCGGCCCGTTCGAGAACGAGGCCCGCGGCGCGCGCGAGCGCGGTACGGTGGCCGCACTGAAGGAGGCCGGCGTCGAGGTCATCCAGCTGTCGTCGCCGCCGAGCGGTGAGTGGGCATCCGACCCCAATCTGGCGATACCGGTGATCACCGCCGCACTGCTCAACAACCCTGATGTCAAGGCGGTCGGCTATCCCGGCGGACAGATGCTCGGCAACGTCGCCACCTACATGCAGGCGGCGGGACGCAAGCCCGGCGACATCTTCAATTTCGGCTTCGACACCAGCCCGCAGATCGTCGAGGGCTTCAAGGGCGGCTGGGTGCAACTGACGGCCGACCAGCAGCCGTTCCTGCAGGGCTATCTGCCGATCCTCAGCCTCTGCCAGCAGGTGGTGCTGGGCCTGGCGCCGATGAATGTCGACACCGGGGCCGGCTTCGTCACGCCGCAGAATTACGAGATCGTCGCCGAACTTGCCAAGCAGGCGCTGCGCTGACCTCCCAAGCCGCCGCCGGCCGGGATCGAGTCCGGCCGGCGGGACCGCCGGCGAAAGGCCGGCAAGCGTCAATCAAGCGAGGGTCCGATGGCCGAACGCATTATCGAACTGCGCGACATCAGCAAGTCCTACGGTCAGGTCTATGCGCTGGGCGGGGTCAATCTCAGCGTCGACCGCGGCGAGGTGGTCGGCCTGATCGGCGACAATGGCGCCGGCAAGTCGACGCTGATCAAGATCTTGTCCGGCGTGGTCAAGCCGACCAGCGGCGAAATCCTGGTCCGTGGCAAGCCGGTGACCGGATGGAGTGCCGCGCGCTCGCGCGACGCCGGCATCGAGACCGTGTTCCAGGACCGGGCGCTGGCCGTCCAGCAGACCATCGTGCGCAATATCTTCATGGGCCGCGAACTCACCGGCTTTATGGGCTGGCTGAAGGTCGGCAAGGAGATCGAGGAGGCAAGCCGGCTGATGCGCGAGATCGGCTTCACCTCGAAAGTGTTCACGCCGCAATCGATCGTCGGCCAGCTCTCGGGCGGCGAGCGCCAGGGCGTGGCGATCGCCCGCGCCATCTACAAGAAAGCGGAGCTGATCGTCCTCGACGAGCCGACGACGGCGCTGTCGCTGACCGAAACCGCCAAGGTCTTCCATTTCGTGCGCCAGGTGCGGGCGAGCGGCCGATCGATCCTGTTCATCGGTCACAACATCCACCACGTCTTCGACATCGCCGATCGTTTCGTGGTGCTCGACCGCGGCAAGGTCGCGCTTACCGCCGACCGGAGCGAGGTCAAGTCGGCCGAAGACCTGATCAACTTCATGGAAGACGTGGCGCATCCGGGCGGTTTGCCGGGACTGCACGACGCTGGCGACGCGGAGCAGAGAGCACGATGAGCAAGACAATGGAGCCCGATCTGCACGAGCCGTCCGCCGGCATCCCCCGCCCGGGCAATTCTCGGAAAGAGTGGAGACACCCGTCCGACAATTGGCTGCGCGGGTTCATCCTCGACAACCGCGCCGCGCTCGGCACGCTTGCCGTGTTCATCGTCATGATGGCGGTGTTCATGATCGCCAACCCGACCGTCTTCACCACCTGGTATCTCTACAGTTCCGTGCTCACCACGCTGCCTGTGGCGCTGTTCGTGGTGGTGCCGCTGGTCTTCGTCGTCACCTGCGGCGAGATCGACCTGTCATTTCCGGCGACGATGGGCTTTGCTTCATGGGTCTTCGCGCTGGTCGTGCAGGCCGGCTACGACCCATTCCTCGGCATCGCCGCGGCCATCGCCACGGGCACGCTGCTCGGCTTCCTCGTCGGATCGCTGGTGGTCTATGGCGGGCTGTCATCGCTGATTGCCACGCTCGGTATGAATTTCCTGCTGCGCGGCCTGATCCAGATCATCAACGAAGGCAAATCGACGGCGCTGACCAGCCTTGCCGACAGCTGGGCCTACAAGATCTTCTCCAGCCAGATCTACGGCATTCCGGTGCAGATCTTCTGGGCCATCGCCTTCGTCGTGCTGTCGGCGCTGCTCTACAACAGGCATCGTTTCGGCGCGCAGGTGAAGGTGGTCGGCGACAATCCCGACAGCGCCCAGCAGATGGGCATCGACGTCAAGCGCGTGCGGGTGAAAGTGTTCGTCTTCGTCGGCATCGGTGCGGCGATCGCCGGTACCTTCTCGGTGATGATCAACTTCACCTGGTGGCCGACGGCCGGCGACGGCTATCTGCTGCCGGTGCTGGCATCAGTGTTCGTTGGCGGCACGCCAACCTGGGGCGGCATCGGCACGGTGGTCGGCGGCGCCATCGGTGCGGTCACGGTGTCGTTCATCCAGACCGGTGTCGTGGCGGCGGGCCTGAGCGGCTTCTACGTCCAGTTCTTCAACGGGCTGATCATTATCCTGTCGCTGCTCGGCCACAAATGGAACCAGGCGCGGTATCGGTGAGGGAAGGGCGGACGTTCACACCGCGGTGACAAACCCGTCCAGCACGCGTTTCTGGCCGGCCTTGTCGAAATCGATGGTCAGCTTGTTGCCGTCGATGGCCGCAATGTTGCCGTTGCCGAATTTCTGATGGAAGACGCGGTCGCCGACATTGAAGGCCGAGGGTGTGTCGGCGACGGATTTGGCGACCAGTTCGCCATCGATAGTGCGGCCTTTGATTGAGGTGCGGCCGGCGCCATAGCCGGAGTCGGTCTCTCCATAGCCGATGCGCTCGACCTGGTGGCCGGAGCGTGAGCCCCAATTGCGGTCCGTCGCCTCGGTGCGATTGGCTTGAGCGCGCTGCCAGCCGGGCGTCGCATAGCTGTTGGAGAAGCTACCCGATTTTTCCTCGCCGACATTGTCGAAGCGCGACGCGCCATAGGGGTTCTGCCTTCCACCACGTCCCGAGGCAAAAGAACCGCCGCCGTAGGCATTGCCGTAACCGCCGTAGCTGTTGCCGCTCTCGGCGACTTCGACATGGGCTTCCGGCAGTTCGTCGAGGAAGCGCGACGGGATGGTCGATTGCCACAGGCCGTGGATGCGGCGGTTGGAGACGAACCACAAATGCAGGTTCCTCTTGGCGCGGGTCAGCCCGACATAGGCCAGCCGCCGTTCTTCCTCCAGCCCGGAGCGGCCGCCCTCGTCGAGCGCGCGCTGGTGTGGAAAAAGACCTTCCTCCCAACCAGGGAGAAAAACGGTCTCGAATTCGAGGCCCTTGGCCGAATGCAGCGTCATGATGTTGACGGCGTCGAGCTCGGCGTTCTGCTCGGCGTCCATCACGAGTGCGACATGTTCGAGGAAGGAGCGCAGCGATTCGTACTCCTCCATGGAGCGGATCAGTTCTTTGAGGTTTTCCAGCCGGCCGGGGGCTTCCACCGAGCGGTCGTTCTTCCACATGTCGGTGTAGCCGCTCTCCTCCAGGATGGTCTCGGCAAGCTCGGTGTGCGGCGTGGTCTCCAGTGCCTTCTGCCAGCGCTCGAAATTGGCGGCGACCTCGCGCAATGCTGCGCGCGGCTTCGGCTTCAGCTCGTCGCTCTCGGCGAGTTTTTCCGCAGCCTCCAGCATCGGGATGCGCAGCGCCCTGGCGGTATCGTGGATCTGGCGGATGGTGGCTTCGCCCAACCCGCGCTTCGGCACGTTGACGATGCGCTCGAAGGCGAGGTCGTCGGCGCCTTGGGCGACGACGCGGAAGAAGGCCAGCGCATCGCGGATTTCGAGGCGCTCGTAGAAGCGCGGGCCGCCGATGACGCGATAGTTGAGGCCGAGCGTGACGAAGCGGTCCTCGAACTCGCGCATCTGGAAGGAGGCGCGGACAAGAATGGCCATGTCATTGAGATTGTGCTTCTGCCGCTGATAGGCTTCGATGGTTTCGCCAACGGCACGGGCCTCTTCTTCCGAGTCCCAGGCGGCATGGACATGCACCTTCTCGTCGTCCTCGGCGACCTTTTCGGTGAACAGCGTCTTGCCGAAGCGGCCCTCATTGTGGGCGATCAGATGAGAAGCAGTGCCCAGGATGTGGGCGGTGGAGCGGTAGTTGCGCTCCAGCCGGATGATCGTGGCGCCAGGGAAATCCTTGTCGAAGCGCAGGATGTTGTCGACCTCGGCCCCGCGCCAGCCATAGATCGACTGGTCGTCGTCGCCGACGCAGCAAATGTTGACTTTATTTTCGCTCACGGGCTGTTCCGCGCCTGTCGGCGCGGGCCCTCCGCGGGGGCCTCGCAAGGGCTCGGACGCCCGGTCGGGCTTGCGGCCTTCGGCCGTTCGCAAACCTGTTGATGTTGAAGCTCGTCCGGCATCCGGCCGCTGCGCCAGCAGCCGCAGCCACATGTACTGCGCGGTGTTGGTGTCCTGATACTCGTCGACGAGGATGTATTTGAAGCGCTTGTGGTACTCCTTCAGCACGTCCGGATTGGTGCGGAAGATGCGGATCGGATGGCACAGGAGATCGCCGAAGTCGCAGGCGTTCAGCGTCTTCAGCCGCTCCTGATAGGCCTTGTAGAGCTCGCGGCCCTTGCCGTTGGCGAAGGCGCGGGCGTCGCCCTCGGCAATGTCGGCGGGGCCAAGACCTTTGTTCTTCCAGCCGTCGATCATCTGGGCGAACTGCTTGGCCGGCCAGCGCTTGTCGTCCAGCCCCTCGGCCTGGATGAGCTGCTTGATCAGGCGCACGACGTCGTCGGTGTCGAGAATGGTGAAGTCGGATTTGAGCCCGGCAAGTTCGGCGTGTCTGCGAAGCAGCTTTACTCCGATCGAGTGGAAGGTGCCGAGCCACGGCATGCCCTCTATCTGATGGCCGACCAGCAGGCCAATCCGCTGTTTCATTTCGCGCGCCGCCTTGTTGGTGAAGGTGACGGCGAGGATCTGCCAAGGCTCGGCCCTCTTGGTCTCAAGGATGTGAGCGATGCGGGTGGTCAAGACGCGCGTCTTGCCGGTGCCGGCGCCGGCCAGCACCAGAACCGGGCCTTCGGTGGTTTCCACCGCCAGCCGCTGCTCGGGGTTGAGCCCGTTCAGATAGTCGGGCGCGTTGGTGTGGCCGCTGCGGGCAGCCATGGCGCGCGCGGCAATGCCGGACGGGGCCGTGGGCCGCGCATTCGGTTCGTCAAAAAAGGGCATGTCTTCCGAAAAGCCGGACATTGTCCCCGAATGTAGTGATTCGGCAGCGAAAGGCCAGAAGTGTCTCCGTTTTGTTCTCTGTCCAGGCGGGGGAGTTACAAATCCGGTAGAACACCACCTATAGCGCCGGCCTGCTTGACAGGCACGGCAGGCCGGAGAAAGCAGCACGCAGGTGCGCGGTTGCCCATGGGCGCGCCGCGAAGCGCATCGGTCGGAAGGAGTATCATCCTGGACCAGCCGCCGGTCTGGCGGACCTGCGCTTGCGTCAGCAGCGCCTCACTGATCCGTGACTGGACCGTGCGGGCTCCTATCCTATGTTGCGCGGCGGAAGTACTTCCCGAAGCCGAGGAGAGCGCCATGACAAAACCGAGCCCTGCCAGCCCAGCCGTCACGAGACCCGCCATTACCCAGGCGATGATAGACGCCTATGACGAATACACGCATCTGACGCTCGACCGGCGGCGCTTCATGGAACAGTTGACCAGGCTTGCCGGATCAGGTGCGGCGGCGGCCGCAATCGCGCCGCTGCTGGCGGCGAATTCAGCACGGGCGGCGATCGTTGCCGAGGACGATTCCCGCGTGACGGGCGAGGACATCAGCTATCCCGGCAGCGGCGGCGAGATGAAGGGCTATCTGGTCAAGCCTGCCGGCCAGTCCGGCAAGCTCGGGACTGTCATCGTCGTGCATGAGAACAGGGGGCTCAATCGACATATACGCGACGTGGCGCGGCGCGTGGCGCTGCAAGGGTTCGTGGCGCTGGCCCCGGACTTCCTGTCGCCGCTCGGTGGTACGCCGGCCGACGAAGACAAGGCGCGTGACCAGTTCTCCAAGCTCGATCCGGCGCAGACCGTCGCCAATGCGGTCGCAACAGTCGCTTTCCTCAAAGAACACGCGGAAGGCGACGGCAAGGTCGGCGCGGTCGGCTTCTGCTGGGGCGGCGGCACGGTGAACACGCTAGCGGCCAACACGCCGGATCTGGCTGCCGCTGTCGCCTATTACGGCATGCAGCCGAAGGCCGAGGATGTGCCGAAGATCAGGGCGGCGCTGCTGCTGCATTATGCCGGGCTCGACACCCGCATCAATGCCGGTATCGACGCCTTCAAGAAGGAACTCGATGCCGCCAAGGTCGAGTACACGGTCTATGTGTATGAAGGCGCCAATCATGCCTTCAGCAATGACACGTCCGCGGCCCGCTACGACAAGAACGCGGCGGACCTCGCTTGGGGCCGGACGATCGCCTTTCTGAGGGAGAAGCTTGCCTGATCAGGCATCTGCTGGTTTGTGAAAAGCGACCCCGGCCACCACCAGCGCAATGCCGATGCAATCGATAGGGCTGGGTATCTGGCGGAGCACAATGACGCCGATCAGCGTGGCGATGACCGGCAGCAACGACAGCATCAGCGCGAAGCTCGAGCGCGGCAGCCGCGACATGGCAAGCTGGTCGCATATATAGGGGATGACCGACGAGCAGATGCCGACGCCGATGGCGGCGATGAGCAGTGGCGGCGCCGAGAAAGCCGGCAGCGCATCGGTGAAGCCGATCGGCAGCACGATGAGGAAGGCGACCGCCATGGCGGCACCCAGGCCGGCGATGCCGTCGCCAGCGCCGGCGGCGGCGACGCGGTGGCCAAGCACGATGTAGCCAACGAACAGCGCGCCGTTGAGGAAGGCCCAGAACAGGCCGATCGGGTCGCTTGACCATTTGACGTCGATCAGCAGCAAGGTGCCGATGACGGCGACGGCAAGGGCTGCGAGATTGCGCGGGCTTCTGACGCCGACAAGCGGGACGCCGATGGTGCCGACGAATTCGATCGCCGCGACCAGCGAGATCGGCAAGCGTTCCAGCGCCAGGTAGAACGAGCAATTCATTATGCCCAGGCAGGCACCAAAGGCGAGAAGCAGCAGTCTTGTCGGGCGGTCGGCGCGGGCGAAGACCGTCCATGGCCGGGTCAGCGGCGTAAAGACCAGGGCGGCCGTGACGATGCGCAGCCAGGCCATGCCGAGCACGCCGACATGCGGGAAAAGCAGCACGGCGAAAGCCGGCCCGAGATAGTGGAACACGGCGCTGACCCCGAACCAGACATGCGGCGGCAGCGAGGTCGCCAGCTTGCCAAAGACGGGCCCGGCGAGGGCAGGGATTGCAGCAGGGGCTTGCGCTGGATCATCCATAAGATCATTATCGCAGGCAGTTTTTTGGATTTATATGGCTGATAGCCGGCCGAAAAGATAATCTCTTTTCCAAAACCAAGGAGTTTTGTCTGAAACGCCTTCGAAACGAAAATACCGACTTGGATGCGGCTGATCTGAAAATCCTGCGCCTGCTGGAAAAGGATGCGCGCACCAGCACCGCTGAACTGGCGCGTTCCGTCGGTCTGTCGGCGCCGAGCGTGGCGGAGCGCATCCGGCGGCTGCAGGAGAGCGGCGTGATCGAGGCCTATACGGTGCGGATCAACCCGGCCGCGCTCGGCATGAAGCTGTCGGCATGGCTGCGGATCAGGCCGGTGCCCGGGCAACTGGCTGTGGTCGCCGAGATCATCCGCGATCTGCCGGAAATCGCGCAATGCGACCGGGTGACCGGCGAGGACTGTTTCGTCGCGCTGGCGCATTTCGGCTCGGTGGCCGAACTCGAACGGGTGATCGACCGGATCATTCCGTTTGCGATGACCAACACCGCGATCATCCAGTCGTCGCCAGTGGTGGCGCGCTCGCCGCTTGGGGCGATCAAGCGCCAGCGTTGATGTTGAAGGCCGATGCGATCGTTCGTAAGTAAGTGGGTAACAGACACGTATCCCGATCGACACCCTTTCTGACGCTGTGGTCAACGCCTTGGTCGAGGACGGCTCGCTGTCTGACGCAAATTTACAGGCCGCTGTGGCAAAATCTTGCTCGGGCCGGAGGTTTTCGAGGAAGTGAAGGAGGATTAGGGAACTTCGGCCCACCGAGCAGTAGGCCGTCTATCAGCAGTCGGATATAATCCCGGCCATGGCACGATATTTTGGGGATGAATGGCACGCAAATTTCGACCTACCGGCCGATCCCGCAGGTCGAAACGGCGGTGTTAGATGCTAACGTTCTCCTTGACGCCGCACTCATTGTCGACGGGGTCGGCGCTAATGCGGTGGCTGCTCTCAACGCAAGAGGAGTAAAGCTTGTTACCAGTGCTCGCGCTTGGGAAGAGCTTCACGAAACTCTATCAAAATTTAGAAATGGTTTGGCGCCGATCGACGCCATCGTTGATAAAGTTCTTGCAGGGAAGGTGGAGATTCGGACCGCAGAGGGTAGCCTGTCGAAAATCTCCGATCATGACCGGCATGTGGCACTCCTTGCCGCGGAGTGCAAAGGTTGCCTCCTCACTGAAGACCTCGAACTCATCAACGACATGAATGCGGCGTCTCTGCACGCCCGCACTCTGAGAGAGACACTATACGAATATCATAGCCTGCCTTCCGGGATCATCCCCGCTGCGCATGGAACAGCCTTCGGGGCGGATGGTCATATCTTCGCTAAAGCGGATGCCCACCTGGACATTCTGGGCGAGAGCAGAGAATGGAACCTTTTTGCGAATGAAGACCTAGGGCGAGTGGCCTATGACAGTCGGCTAAGGTCATTTTGCTTCTTCGGCGCGGATGATTCCCCGTTATTGAATGTACCGTTCGAACTCCAACCCGATGTGACTTTTGCAATTGCTCTCGACTACGCGACCGGTTCAAGTAGCACCACCTTCTCACTGAAAGTTTGCTATCAGGGCAGTGATGATGTGTGCACTGTTAGTACGAGGGCCGCAGCCTTAAAAAGGGCCCCAAGATCAGACGTCCGATGGCTTAATAGGTTCGAGAAACCGGAAGGCTGGAAAGGGCACTTTCAGGTTGGCACATTCGGTCCCTACCGACTTAGCCGGTCGAGCTGGAGGTCTTCTCGCCGGCTTGTTGGAGTCGCGCCCAGCACCTTGACTGCTGACCTATCATTTTGCGCTGCCCTTCTTTGCGACGTTAAGAGCGATGCCGTCAGGCGTCCAACTTGGTCGCAGGCTGCCACGCTATCACATATTAGCGCGCCAGGCTTCTACCCGGGCACCCGAGCCAAAGAACGGGAAGCCTCCTGGTTTCCGGACAGTTGGTCGTCCTAGTAGGACCGGTCAAACACTTTCGCGGCCGCGAGACTTTAGAGGTCAACATGCAATTCACCGACGCTGTACCCGTAGCGGGAACGCGTTGACACGATGGGGAGAAGTGTCGGCAAACGGATGAGTTGCGCAAAGCCGGGAGCTATTTCACATCGGCGACGCTAGGCGTGGCCGCGCTTCATCCGCGCTTGCTTCAGGATGGCGCGCCAGCGGATCATGGCGAAAGGGATCGGCTCGTTGTTGTTGGCGATGTGAAAAATCTCGTTGTTGAGGTTCTTCAGCGAGCGCCAGAAATCATAGTCGGTGATGCGTGGGTCGGCCGCCAGCCTGTCCGCCTCGACCTTGATGTCGGTTTTCATGCACGTTCCCCGAACCGCTTCAGCCCCCGCCGCCCGTATCGCAATGCGGACGGTTTTCGAACGCCGCGCTGAGTCGTTCAACGCCTCAATTCGACTTGTTCACGTTAAAACCTTGGTAAGGTTAACGGCGGTCGGACTGCGGTTCAAGCGTCTTGCGACGAATACCGATCGAACGGCCGGCGCGCTCAGGCATCGGCAGCGTGGCATGGGCGGCGCGCATGGTTTCCACCTTGGCCAGAACATCGGCCGGGAAGGGCGCCACCTTCGGGCCGGACATGTCGACATGCAGCGACAGCGATTCGGACGTGGCGGCGAGCCAACCGTCGACATGACGAATTTCCTGGTAGGCCCTGAGCCGCTTGTCGTCATGATCGAGGAGCTGGAAGGAGACGGTGACCTTGTGGTCGAGGTGCAGTTCCTGCACGTAGCAGACATGGACTTCCGCCGTGTAGATGGTCAGCCGCCGCTGCTTCACGTAGTCCAGCCCCATCCCCATCATCTCGAACGCTTCGTCGGAACAGCGGTCGAACAGCACGTTGTAATAGGCCATGTTGAGATGACCGTTATAGTCAATCCAGTCCTTCTCGATGTCCATGGGAGGAGAGACGAAGGGGGCGGGGGTGGACATCGAAAACTTCCTTCTGGCTGGACAGAGCATGGTCGGTGAGACTACCCATCCATAAGTCCATAACAAGGATGGACGCTGGTCCATTCGCGGAGGAATAGATGGCTCTGAGCGACCTCAATCCGGTCGAGCGCAATGAAGAAGGGATCGCCGCGGTGCTCGGCATCCTCAAGCAGCGGCTGGGCGAGCGATTCCAGACCGGCGAGGCGATCCGCGCCCAGCATGCGCATACGACCACCTACATTCCGACCCAGGCGCCGGATGGCGTGGCGTTTCCGGAGACGACGGCGGAGGTGCAGGAGATCGTGTCGGCCTGCGCCGCGCACCGCGTGCCGGTGATCGCCTTTGGCGTCGGCTCATCGCTGGAAGGCCACACCAACGCGCCGGGCGGCGGCATCTCTGTCGATACGTCGCGGATGAACCGCATCCTCGCGGTCAACCCGCAGGATCTCGACTGCACGGTCGAGCCCGGCGTGACGCGCGAGGATCTCAACCGGCACTTGCGCGACACCGGCCTGTTCTTTCCGATCGATCCGGGCGCCAATGCATCGCTCGGCGGCATGGCGGCGACGCGGGCGTCGGGCACCAATGCGGTGCGCTACGGCACGATGCGCGAGAATGTGTTGTCGCTGACGGCGGTGATGGCCGACGGCGAGACGGTGACGACCGGCAAACGCGCGAAAAAGAGCTCGGCCGGCTATGATCTGACGCGGCTGCTGATCGGCTCGGAGGGTACGCTTGGCATCATCACCCAGCTGACCCTGAAGCTGCAGGGCATTCCGCAGGCGATTTCCGGCGGCGTCTGCCCGTTTCCCAGCGTCGAGGCGGCCTGCAATGCGGTGATTGCGACAATCCAGATGGGCATTCCGGTGGCGCGCATCGAACTGGTCAATGCGCTGCAGATGCGGGCGATGAAGAGCTATTCGAAACTCGACTACCCGGAAAGCCCATGCCTGTTCGTTGAATTCCACGGCAGTGATGCCGGCGTTGCCGAACAGGCCGAGACTTTCGGCGTGATCGCCGAAGAATATGGCGGCGGACCATTCCTGTGGACCAGCGTCGCCGAGGAACGGACAAAGCTGTGGAAGGCCAGGCACGACGCCTATTGGTCGTCGCTGACGCTGCGGCCTGGCGCCAAGGGGCTGTCGACCGACGTCTGCGTCCCGATCTCGCGCTTTGCCGAATGCGTCACGCAAACCGAGGCCGATATCGCCGAGATGGGGTTGATCGCGCCGATCGTCGGCCATGCCGGCGACGGCAATTTCCATGTGCTGGTGCTGATGGACGTGGACGATCCGAAGGAAATCGCCGCAACGGAAGAGTTCGTCGCGCGGCTGAATATGCGGGCGATCGGCATGGACGGAACCTGCACCGGCGAGCACGGCATCGGACAAGGCAAGGTCGGCTTCCTGCGCCATGAACTCGGCCACAGCGTCGACATCATGCGCACGATCAAGCAGGCGCTCGATCCGCTGAATATTATGAACCCTGGGAAGATACTGCCCGCCGACTAGAGCTTTTTGCTCTTGGGGCGATCGATTTGCCTCTTTATCGACACGCGGATGCGGATAGAGTGCGGCTGATTTTTCAATCAACTGCTCGGAGCTCATGCTCGCACGCCTGTTCGTGATCTTCGGTGGCTTTTTCGTGCTGGTGCTGTGTGCGGCGCTGGTGGTGCCGTATTTTATCGACTGGACGGGCTACCGTGCCGATTTCGAGCGCGAGGCAAGCGCCATTCTGGGCCGCAAGGTAACCGTTCAGGGCGATGCGACGGCGAAATTGCTGCCGTTTCCGTCGGTGACCTTCTCGAACGTCACTGTTGCCGGCGGCCCCGGCGGCCAGCCGGCAATGACCGTCGAGACCTTTTCGATGGATGCGGAACTGGCGCCCTTCCTGAGCGGGGAAGTTCTGATCTTCGACATGCGGCTGGTGCGGCCGAAGGCGACGATTGACATTGCCGCCGACGGCACGGTCGACTGGGCGATACGCCCGTCGTCGCCCTTCGATCCCAGCCAGATCTCGATCGAGAAGCTGACGGTGACGGACGGAGAGATCGCGCTGCGCCATGCCGCCGGCGGGCGCAGCCATCTCCTTTCCGACATCAATTCGACGATCTCTGCCAAATCGCTGGCCGGACCTTGGCGGATGGATGGTTCGCTGCGGCTCGACGGTCTGCGCAGCATGGTCGTCGCCTCCACCAGCAAGGCCGGCAGCGACGGGCAGATGCGGCTCAGGCTCAAGGCCGATCCGGACGCCTATCCGCTGGTCATCGAAGCCGACGGCAATGCCGGCATCGTCAACGGCGCCGCCATCTATTCGGGCCAGTTCAAGGTCGCAAGTTCCGACAAGAATGGTGCCGACAAGAATTCGGCGCAGCTTCAAGGTACCGACGGTGAGATGATGGAGGCCAGCGCAGGCAAGCCGGAGCCGGGGTTCAGGCTGAACGGCAAGTTTTCGCTCGACCACCAGAAACTTGGGGTCGACGAATTCCGCTTCGAGACCGGGCCTCTCGACAATCCATACACCGCCGACGGCAAGGCTGCCGTCGAGCTTGGGCCGAACCCAAGCTTTTCGATCGAGGCCGATGGCGCTCAGGTACAGTTCGATGAAGCCGTCGGCGCCGCGGCCGGCGCCGGACTGACGCTGTCGGCGCGTGTCGCGGCGCTGGAGCAGACTCTGCTCGAGCTGCCCAAGCCGACCATACCGGGCACCGTCGAGGTGAAGCTGCCGGCGGTGGTGGCCGGCGACACGACGGTTCGCGACGTACGCCTTTCCGCTGAGCCGGCCGATGCTGGCTGGTCAGTGAAGTCGCTGGCCGCAACACTGCCCGGCCGTGCCAGGCTGGAAGCAAATGGCATGCTCAGCGTCGAGGATCATTTCGGCTTCACCGGTTCGCTGCTTCTGGCGGTGGCGCAGCCTTCCGGCTTTGCCGCCTGGCTGTCGAGGGATGTCGACGAAGCGATCCGCAGGCTGCCGGCCGCCGGCTTCAAGGCCAAGGTCGACCTGACCGGAAAGCGCCAGGCCTTCAGCGACCTCGAACTCGTTCTCGGCAAGGCGAAATTTTCCGGTCGCATTGATTCCAGCCAGCCCGACGAGGCCAGGCCGTCGGTGCTGATGCGGCTCGAAGGTGGCGAACTCGATGTCGACGGCCTCGCCGCCTTCGCCTCGATCTTCATCAGCGACAAGGGGGCCAACCGTTTTTCCGACCGCGACCTCGATTTCCAGATCAAGGCCGGACCGGTCAGTGCCGGCGGGCTGACCGCCGATACGGTCGATACGGCGCTCAGGCTGCGCGACGGTTTGCTCGAAATCGACCGGCTCTCGGTTGGCGGGCTTGCCGGCGCCTCGATCAGCGCCACCGGCCGGATCAAGGATTTCCCGGTGAGCCCGACCGGCAAGCTCGATGCCTCCGTAGTCGCCGTCGACCTCAAGCCGTTGGTCGATGTCGCGGCGCAGCACTATCCTGACAATGCCGTGCTGAAGGGGTTGGCGGGGCGTGCGGCGGCCTATCCCGAGCTGTTCCAGGATGCGCGCGTCGATCTGGTGACGAGTGCCGCCGCCAACGGCGATGGCACGACAGGCCTGGCAGTCAGCGCGCAAGGCAGGGCCGGCGGTTCGGCGTTTTCGGCGTCGCTGTCCGGCAAAGGGGTGGCCGACCGGCTTCTCGAGGCGCCGGTGTCGCTAACCTTCAACGCCAGGAACACCGACGCCACCGCACTTCTGGCGCTTTACGGCCTGCCGGCGCTGCCACTCGGCATGCTTGGCGAGGCGACCACCGATGTCTCGGCAGAAGGCACGCTTGGCGGCGGCATGGCGACGAGCTTCAACCTCATCGGCAACGACTTCAAGGCCGGTTTCGACGGGACGATCGCGGGCACGCCACAAGGCCCCACCGCCAAGGGCAAGGTCAGTCTGGAAGCCGCCGACATCGAGCCGTGGCTGATGACGACAGGCGTCGGCTTGCCGGGCATGGGGACAGGCATGTCGACGTGGCTTGCGGCCGACGCCGATTTCGGCAACGGCCTTCTGGTGCTATCCGGCCTCAGCGGCGCCATCAACGAGGCGGCGGTTTCCGGTGACGTCAATTTCGACGTCAAGGACGGGCTGCCGCATCTTGCCGGCGCGCTGGTGCTCGATGAGCTGGATCTCGACCCGATGGCGGTGGCATTGTTTGGCGACCAGGCCTTTCTGGGCGCGGGCAGGGCTTGGCCGACCGCCCCGTTCAGCCAGAAGTCCAGCCTGCCGTTCACCGCCGAGCTCGACCTGACAACGGCGTCGCTGGTCGCCGGCCCGCTGGCCACGGCCTATGACGCGGCGCTTTCGCTGAAGCTCGACCAGGAAGGCATCCGCGTTTCTGACCTCAAGGCAAAGTTCGCCGGCGGTGCGCTTTCCGGACTGTTCGAGCTGAAGAACACTGACGGCACCGGGCTTTTCTCCGGGCAGATGAAACTTGCCGGCGCCGATCTGGCCACCGTACTGCCACAGGCCGGCATCAGCGGAAGCGGCGATTTCTCGGCGACGCTCTCGACCAGCGGCAAATCGGTCGATGCGATGGTTGCGGCGCTGTCCGGTTCCGGCACGGCGGCGCTAAAGGGCTTGACCATTGCCGGCGTCAATCCCGAGGCCTTTGGCGCCTTCATCGCCAAGGCCGACGCGATCGGGCGCGATATCGATGCGGCAAAGACTGCCCGCTTCGCGCCGCAGATCGCCGCGGACGGCAGTTTTCCGGCTGGGGATATCGACATCGCCTTCACAATCGCCGGTGGCACGCTGAGGGCACCGCCGGTCAATCTTGAAAATCCGGCGGCGAAGCTGTCCGCCGACATCACGGCGGACCTGAACGCCAGCACGGTCGCCGCCAGCGGTTCGATCACTTATCGGCCCGGCGACGAAGCGCTGGTCGGCTCCGATCCGACTGTGAATTTCAGCGTCGACGGGCCGTTCGGCGCCGCGAAGCGGCAATTCGACAGTGAGCCGCTGGCGCAGTTCCTGACCCAGCGCGCGCTGGAAAAGGAACAGCAGCGGGTCGAGGCCATGCAGGCGGCACTGCTTGAAAAACAGCGGCTGCGGCGCGAGGTGCGTTATTACGCGGCCCTGCAAGCCGAGCGTGAGAGGGCAGCCGAAGAATTGCGCAAGCAGCAGGAGGCGGCGCGGCTGCAAGCCGAGGCAGATGCCAGGGCAAAGGCTGAAGCCGAGGCAAAGGCTCGAGCCGAAGCGGAGGCGAAGGCCAAAGCGGATGCGCAGGCGCGGGCTGAAGCCGAGGCTAAAGCCAAGGCCGAGGCGCAGGCCAGGGCTGAAGCGGAGGCCAGAGCCAAGGCGGATGCACAGGCGAAGGCTGAAGCGGAGGTCAAAGCCAAGGCGGATGCTGAGGCCAAGGCCAAGGCGGATGCCGAAACGAGAGCCAGGGCGGCGCAACAAGCGGCGGACGAGGTGGCGAAGGCCGAAGAGCAGCGACGCCGGAAGGCGGAAGAGGCGATGCGGATCGCCGCGGAACTAAAGGCAAAGCTCGACGCAGAGCGCAGGGCCGCCGCTGAGCAGGCGCAGAAAATCGAGCGCGCGCCTCAGCCGCCGGCCAATGACAACCCGCCGCCACCAGAATCCGCGCCAAAACCCCAGCTCGAACCTTCGTCGATCGACAACCTGCTGAAGTCGCTGGGCGGCGGATAGCTCCACCTAGACTGGTTTCATCTTTCGCTTCGCCCAATCCAAGACGTAGAGCCTGAGCGCCGAGGACAGGTTGGCATCGCGCGGCCGGGCCTCGTCGATTTCGGCGACGAGGGCGGCGAGCGTCAGTTTGCGCGCGGCCGCGATGGCGACGAGGTCGTCGAAAAACGGCTTTTCGAGCGAATAGCTGGTGCGATGGCCGCGAATGGTCACCGAGCGTTTCTCGACCGGGCTCACCGGACGTGACTCATTTCACTTCAAGCATCGGATTTATCCGAAAACCGCGGCGCACTTTTCGGTCCGATACCTGGGGAATCCGGATCGCCCGAGGCTTCGCGGCGATGGCCGGCGACAAACTTTTCTGCCTTGTCGGCGATCAGACGGTCACGCTCCCGGTCGGCCTTGGAACGGCCGTGCAGCGTCCGGTTCTGTTCGGCCAGGCGCCCCTTCTCGGCTCGTGCCTTCTGCTTGCGGGCCTGGCGGAGATTGACGATGTCGGCCATGTCGCGCGGCCCGTCGGATCACTTCTTGCGGAAGGCGTCGAGCGACACCACTTCGGCGCCTTTTGCGGCGTCGGCCGCGGCAGGCTTCTTTTCAGCCTCTGCGGTCTTCTTCTTCTCAGGCTTTTTCTCGGCGACGACGGCCAGCGGTTCGGAAGCGGGCTGGCCGCCCAGTTCCTCTTCTGCCGAGGTCTCCGTCTTCACGTCGAACTCGAGCTCGAAATTGACGGACGGGTCGTAAAAGCCGCGCACGGCCGAGAACGGGATTTCCAGCTTTTCCGGCACGTCGGAGAAAGACAGCCCGACTTCGAAGCCGGTGTCGGTCACCTTCAGGTCCCAATACTGGAACTGGATGACGATGGTCATCTGTTCGGGATAGCGCTCGCGCAAGCGGGAAGATACGCGCACGCCCGGGGCGCCGGTCAGGAAAGTGATGAAGAAATGATGGTTGCCGGGAAGGCCGGTGCGCGCGACCTCGGCCAGGACCTTGCGCATGACGCCGCGCAATGCCTCCTGGGCCAGAATGTCGTAGCGGATGTGGTCGTCGGCCATGTGGCTGTCGGGTTCCGTTGAATCGTCCGCATAGCTGTAATCAAGCTTGAGCGCGGCGTAAACCGGATATAGACGCCGGCAGCGCAGATGCGAGAGGGCATGCCTCAGATTTGATCGCTCAGGCGCCAGCGAGCGCGCTGTGCTTTTGCGCGTCGGCCGCCGGCTGCCGCTTGCCGAAGGCGCGCAGGAAGGTGCGCACGCCATGTGTCGCCGATTGCAGCACCTCGTCATCGGTAGGCGTGCCGCCAAGCATGAAGGTGGTCTGCAATTCGGCATTGGCAAGGGCGAGGAACTGGCGCGCCGCGACATCGGGGTCCTTGATGTCGAGGAAACCGGCATGGGCGAGGCGGGCGAAACGGGCGGCGATCGCCGGCCATGTCCTGCCCGGTCCCTGTTCGCGCCATTCGGCAAAGAGCTCGGGATAGCGCTCGCCCTCGGTCTGGATCAGCTTGCGCAGGAATTTTCCGTCGCGGTTGCAGATACAGTTGCGGTTCATGCGCACAGCAAAAGCGATCAGATCGGCCTCGAGATCCTTCGGCTGGTCCGGAAAGGTGGAAATGGTGGCGAAGATGCCGGCATTGCAGCGCTCGGTGAGGTCGCGGACGATGGCTACGAAGAGTTTCTCCTTGTCGCCATGGTGGTTGTAGATCGTCTGGCGCGAAACGCCGGCCTCGGCGGCAATCATGTCGATATTGGCGCCGGCGAAGCTTTCGCGGCAGAACACCTCGCCGGCAGCGTCCATGATGGAGGCGCGCTTGGCCTCATGACCGCGTGGCGGGATGCTGTCAGGAGAGACGTCGTGCTTCATGAAAAACTATATAGAGGTGATTGACGAATTAGACAAGAGTGTCTAAATTTATGGACTTATCAAAAGGAATTTCCCTCCGCAGGAAGTCGGAATTTCACGGCATGGAACGTCCTAGGATTATGCGCCGGTCGGCGGCCAATCAGATTTGAAAGAAGCCTGCTATCATGAGTCCCCGATTCCTCCGCATCGCGATCGTGCTCGGCCTGTTGACCGCCATTGGTCCGTTTGCCATCGACATGTATCTTCCGGCGCTGCCTTCGATCGGCGCGGATCTGCAGGCCAGCACCGCTGCCGTGCAGATGAGTTTGCTGATCTTCTTCCTGTCCATGGGGTTTGGCCAGATTGTCGTCGGACCGATCTCCGACATGGTCGGACGAAAGCTGCCGCTCTATGGCGGCCTCGCACTGTTCATGGTCGGCGGCATCGGCTCGGCGCTCGCTCCCTCGATCGAATGGCTGATTGCCTTCCGTTTCCTGCAAGGGCTCGGCGCCAGCGCAGGCATGGCGGTGCCGCGCGCCATCGTGCGTGACCTGCACACCGGCACCGACGCTGCCAAGCTGATGTCGCTCTTGATGCTGGTGTTTTCGGTGTCGCCGATCCTGGCGCCGCTGACCGGTAGCGTCATCATCGAGAATTTCGGCTGGCGTGCCGTGTTCTGGACGGTAACGGGTGGGGCGGTGCTTGCCACCATCCTGCTGGCGACCTCGCTCAAGGAGACGCGGCCGGTCGAGGCGCGTGCAGGCAGTTCGTTCGGCACCGCGCTCACGGCCTATCGCTTCCTGATGGGCGACCGCAACTTCCTTGGCCTGGCGTCAATCGGCGGCTTCGGGATCGCGAGCTTCTTCGTCTATCTGTCGAGCTCCTCCTTCATCCTGATCGACCATTACGGGCTGTCGCCGTCGGTCTATAGCGTGTTCTTCTCGATCAATGCGGTCGCCTTCATCGGCATGTCGCAGTTGACGGGGGTGCTGTCCGAACGGTTCGGGCTAAGGCCGGTGGTGCGGGTCGCGGTGGTCGGCTATGCGACGACGATGGTAGTGCTGTTCGCGGTGATGGCGTCCGGCGTCGACCGGCTCGACGTGATGGCGGTGCTGCTGTTCGTCGGCTACGGGTTCCTCGGCCTGGTGATCCCGACGACTTCGGTGCTGGCCATGGAGGAGCATGGCGCAATCGCCGGCACGGCCTCGGCGCTGATGGGCACGCTGCACTTCGCCATCGGTGCGGTCGCCATGGGCATCGCCGGCGTGTTCTTCGACGGCACGCCGCTGCCGATGGTGGCCGGCATCACGCTTTGCGCGGTGATCTCCTTCACGCTGGCCAAGGTGACGCTTGGCCGTGGGCGGGAGGTTGTCAAGCGCCTGCGGAGTAGATTCTTTCCAGCGAGGGCATGAAATGAAAAGGCCGGGTCAGTCCCGGCCTTTTTCACGTCTGGCTCAAGCTGCAAGCCTGCCTTGGCGAAGATAAATCGCAGTCGCGCCTCGACGGCGCCAAGGGCGGCATTCCTGACGTGGTCGGGCACCGGCAGGCCAGTGAGGCGTAGATAACCAAGAGTGTCCGGCACGCCGCGATCGAAGAAGACGGGGCCGTTCTGTTCGAGGGCGGCTCGATAGGAGCGCAGCTCCCAGGACAGCAAGACAGCGTCGCGAAGGGGCATAGCGCAAGAAGCGCGGCCAGCAAGCCTGCTGCCGTCATCGTGTCGAAGGGGGAGAGGTGGAATCGAAGGGGGAGAAGTGGAGGTTTCTGTTGCCAGGTACCTCCGAACCCCGCCTAGAAGTGCGAACCGCTAGGGCTTGAATTGAAGCTATCGCACCGCTTACGCGGCGAGACGTGCTTCCGCATAGTTGTCGTTGGCAACTATAAGTTTAGCCCGATAACGGTGGTACAATGCCGGGCAAAAGTACGATCTTTACACCTTCGTCGATCCTATTTCGCCC
>NZ_RZSU01000051.1:0-45519 GCF_003997585.1 Mesorhizobium sp. M5C.F.Cr.IN.023.01.1.1
GGATAGGTGCGCCCCTCGCTCCCCTCCTGGCTCGCTCGATGCGGGCCAGGAGGGGCTGCGGCCCTGGCTGCTATCTGTATTTAGAAATCATCTCGTCCCGCATCATCGGGATCGCTCATAGATCACGCTGCTTTCGGGGCTACAGTTAGCCGAACGCCGAGAGCAGACAGTACCCTTTGGACCGTATCATATCGAAGTTTCGAGCCGGATTTCAGCGCTTTGTAGAGACTTTCCCGGCCAAGGCCTGAATCCTTGGCGATTTCGGTCATGCCTCTCGCTTTTGCGACATGACCAAGCGCTGCGATAAATACGTCCGGATTTCCATCCTCTAAAGATGCAGCAAGGAATTCTGCAATCATTTCATCATTGTCGAGGTAATCGGAGACGTCGAATTCCGTGAAATTGGTCATGGCCGATCCTTTCTAAGCTTTGTGACCATTTCGAGTGCTGACTTGATGTCGCGCTTTTGCGAGCCCTTGTCGCCGCCGATCAGCAAGAGATACAACACATCGCCTTGGCGCGTGTAGTAGAGCCGGTATCCCGGCCCGTAATGAATTCTCATCTCTGACACGCCGCTTCCGACAGGCTCGCAATCGCCGAAATTGCCCTTTTCGGCAGAGACGATGCGGGCCAGAATCCTGGCCTTCGCCCTCATATCCTTGAGGGCGTTGAACCAAGCGTCGAATTCATCGGACTTCACAAATCGATACATGCTTACCTGTATCCATTTAGATACGTTTTGTCAATGCCGGTCTATTTGTAGAGCGGCATTGTCCATTTATTGCTGAGTGCGGCGCGGTTGGTCTGGAACGTGTAGCCGTCCCAATCCTTCCACGCCTCCCAGCCTTGCGCGGTGGCGCGTCCGTACCAGACACGCACCTTCACCGCGTTTTCGGCCAGCGTCTCGACAATCGAGACGGTAAAGCTCCCGCCAAGCTGAGACGGCGTGTCGTATGCGGTGACATGGCGGCGGACAGGACGCCCGGAAGGGGCCGCCCTCATGCGGCACCTTCGGCGCTGATCGCCTTCATCACCCGATCGGCGGCCCATCTACCCGCCTCGTTCAAGTGCCGCTGCCACACGCCTTGCGACGGCGACCAGCGGAAGCCATTGGCCTTGAGCGCCCGCCGCGTCGCCTCGTCGGGCTTGCCGGGAAAGATCATCTGAATGCGCGCTGTGTTCGCATTTTCCTTGATCTCGACGGCTCCGGCCTGTGTCTCGACCTCTTGGCTTTGCGATCCGCGCTCATGCATCCGAGCCAGAGATTTCAGCCGCTCCTGTAGGCGGCGGATTTCTGCACGGTTGCCCGCCGTGTCGAATCCGCGTTTCCATTGCCAGTCGGCCAGCACGACGCCGCGTGCCGCCACTTCTGCCGAAAGGCCGGTCCGGGCGACGATCGCCTCAATCATGGCTGCGTCGTCGGCGCCGTCTTTTTCCATGCGCCGGATAATGGAGTTCGCGGCCTTCATCTTGTCGATCGACAAGGCCAGGTCCTCGATCTTCGCCATGATCCGTTGCAACGCAGATGGATCGCCCGAGCGGATCGGCTCGTCATCTGCGCCGTGGGGGAAGGCTTTCCGCTTCACCGCTTTCCGGGCCGCTGCTGAATGCGCGGCAAGATCGGCGCGGCGGGCATCGGAAATCTTTATGCGCTTTTCGTTGCGAGCAACGGGAAAGCGGGCCGGTCCAGTGATAAACCAGTTCATGCAGCGGCCTTCCGCCGTCCAATAGCGCCGCGTCAACTCGACGTGGCGGCGGGTGAAAGCCTCGATCTCTGGTTCGGGGTTCAATGTGCTCGCCTTCTCCCACAGCTCCACAACATAGCCCGCAAACTCGTTTAGCCGGTGGGCCAGCTCGTCAAGTTCGGCGTTCGCGCGCCGGTCTGGAAAGTGGGTCAGTGCGTCGAATTGGTGTTCGATGTCCTTCGCCGCAATGTTTGCGGCGAAGGTTCCTGTCACGATGGCGAGGCTTCGATTTTCCACGATGGCGATTTTCATCATGCCTCTCCTTCAACAAAGGTCGGGGCACGGCGATCAATTCTGACCTGCAAGCCCATCAATGCGCCTGAAATGATCAGCCCTCCCGCCGTCATCTCGTCGTTGGTGGCAAAAACCGGGTCCAATACGGGACGGCAGCATTTGAAATGTGCCGATGCGTCTTCAAGGCTGATCAGGGGGGAAGTGTATGGTTCGCGTCCATCGCCGCCGACAAGAACGATTTTGCCGGCGAGTGGCTGCGGGTAACCTTCAAAGATGGTGAAGGCGGTCAATCCGTCGCCCAAGCCTTCCTCGTCTACGAACAGGGAATGCCGTTCATCGAAACGCACGAGCTCGATTAGGCGGCACCCGATCAGGTCATAAATCGGCTTGAAGCTGATCCCGCCTGGAAGCTCGACGGTCCGAAAGATCGTGGTTTCGGGGTCCAGTAGGTAAGCAGTCTGTTTCATGGTCTAGCCCTTTCTTTCTCCGCGAAGCGGTCTCGTGCCCGAAGGGGCAGGAGTCCCGCTCCTGCTCCCGAGCTCGCGCGGAGCAGCGGGAGAGAGGGAGGCAAGGGAAAAAACGGAGGGGGTTCGCCCGCCCGAGGCGAAGCCGAAGGGGCGACGCATGATCCGCCTAAGCGGATCCGCGTCGATCCTGCACGGAGCGCGGACTTGGTCGCGCGGAGGAAGGACGGGGAGACCGTTTTTTTCCTTGCGAGGGAGAGAGGGCAGAGCCCTCTTTCCCTCTCTGAGGCAGGCTAAGTCGGCCGCGATCGCGGCCGTCACTCGCAAATGAAAGGGGCCGTCACTGGCTAGCGCCAGGACGGCTCCCGCGGTGAGTGGCAAGAAGGGCTAGCGACTTACCATCACCAACTCGTATTGCCTGAGCCGGCGCACTATGCTGATTTCGGGCCGTTCTGTAAACGGGCGATATCCCAATTTGGTGCACTGTAAACGGCGTTCTGGCTGCGTTGCAGCCGCGCGCCCGATCGTCACCCGAATGGGCGGAGACTGGCCGTAGGCAAGGCTCCGTGCCGAAAGCATAGAGCGGCTCGCGAAGCGACGCGCCAACATTCTGCCATGCCCACGAGATTCCAAGGTGCATCCAGTCAACCAATTCGGTTACATTGATTTGAACGAACACCGAAGATCAACGGCACTTGGCAGGAGCAATGGCAGGACCGTCTTTCGAAGAATGGATTTCTCACCTCGGTTTACAGCAGATCGACGATCCGCAAATTGACAAGCCGGTCCATCGGAAAACCAGCTTTGGCGAACTGGAGCTAAGCGCCGAAATCGAAAAAAAGATCACCACCAGCCTTCGCGACGCTCGCGACCGCCGGAAAATCCCGCGATCGAAGCTGGCGCCGATGCTCGGGCTCAGCGACCAGGTTTACAATCGCTACGAAAACGTGGTTCGCGGCTGACTGTCGGCCGGCTCCTTCACATCTGCGAGGTGCTGAGCATTTCACCGGAGGAGATCCTGTTTACGGTCGCGCCACATCTTTGGGGTGAGGACCAGGTCGAAGCGGAAACTCGTATGGCGATCGTTGAAAAGCTGGCGAATTTCGACGGGCTCACGCTTCAAGCCATTCTGAGGTTTCTTCACCACCTGAAGACGAAGGAGACTGACGAAGGCGGCAACGGCTATGACGGCGCGGCGCCAGCCGCGCCCTTATTCACTTCAGTTGTTCATGGTGCAAAACGGGAGTGACATTCATGGCGGCAAGTAACAAGCGGCTCATGAAAGCGAGCGAAGTTCCGGCGTTTGTTGATGCGATCATCAAGGCAGGCTGCGATATCTGCGCCATCGGCCATCACAGATATGTACTCGGGGACGTCGACCTGTCGCCGGCAGAACAGGAAGTTGTCATGCCGAAGATAAAGAAGATCGAGGAGACTTACGGCGATCGCGATTTCCTCATGCTGGAATTCATTGGCTATCTACGATCAATCGGCCGATATCTGGATATCGGTTCGTCAGCGACGCACTGGTCACAAAACAGAACGAACAGGTGAAGATCTTCTTCATTTGAGATGCTTTATCAGCACCACCATATCCGCGAACCCGGCTTTGACCGGCTTGACAAACGTTGGGACCCGTCGCCGTCCGAGCCGGCCTGAACCCAATTCTGTTCCGTTATGACGTGAGCCTGCTGGGTCTTCCAAGCGCCGATTTGGCCGGGTAGGGTTTGCAAAGGGGGCGAACAACTGGATTGACGAACGGAATGATACTGGAAAAACTGCGCGCCTGTTGGGGGTTTAGCCCGACCGTCCATAGGAATGTCGCCCTGATCGAAGGCTTTCTGAAGGGCAAAAGTTTCGCCGACCTGGCGCAGGAACATGGCCTCTCGAAAACGAGGGTGCGCCAAATCATCGAGAAGGCTGATCGGCTCGTTGGTGGCGGCATCCTGACCACGGCTGAACCGTCCAAGGCCTCGCCTCGATCCGATTTCATGGTCGCCTATCCGTATGTGTGGAACCTGTCCGAGATGCACCGGCTCGGTAGCGTCACACCGCATCATTTCTTTGCGGAGTTGGAACGCGCCGGATCGCTGGAGCGGCTGGTTGACAAGATGAAGCGGTTGCCGAGGTATGCACCAACAACAACACGTGAGCTGGCGCGCCTCGTGTGGCAAAGGGAGAGGGGCGAGAGCCCATGGCCTGCAATGAAGCGATCAAGAGTTGCGATCGTGGAACCAAGCTGCCCGGCCGACCATCCGGATCGCGGCCTTCAATGCCAGGTCGCCTTGGAACCGGCCTTCCAGGAATTGGCTGAGCGCGCAGCGGAATCCGGCTGGACCGAGAACGAAATAGCGTACGCGCTCCTCGAGCTCGCCGGCGCGCGCCTCACTGAATGCCAGCGACACTTTTGAACGACGGATGCGCCCGGCCGGCGACGTCGGTTCCGCCCATGGCAGATGACCGCCAGCCTTCACCGGGCGGAGCTCAAAGAAATTCGTCGACCGATCAATCTTCGCGAATTCCCTTGAACGATGGATGCCGGAGTTGGTGGTCCTCGGTCCAACCACGGTATTCTATATCGACAATGATCTCAGGCTGGACCCAAACCGCTCCGTTCAATTTGAGACCGGAGATCGGCGTCTTTTCCGCCTGAATGGCTTGGACCCGGCGCATCATCTCTGCGCCAGTCCGCATGTTGAAGCCGGTGCCGACACCGCCGGGGTATTCTCGACGTTTGCCAGAAGCAAGCTCCCCAAACCACCGTAGCTGTTTCCTGGCTCATAGCCGATGACGATGAACTCGTCGCGCTGGACGCACTTGGTCTTCACCCATTCACCACGCCGGCCAGATCGATATGAGCTGTCACGCAGCTTTGAAACAATACCCTCCAGGCCGAACCTGCATACATGCGTGAAGACCCTCTCAGCATCGCCGCCAATTTCGTCACTAAAGACGATTCCCTCTGGCGTGGAATCTCCGACCCAGGTCGCGGAGCGGCGGAGCGCGGCTTTTCCTTTCCATCAGCGGTCGATCGCGGAGATCTTCACCGTTGAGCACGGCGCAGAAGCTCCGCGAATCACCAAGCCTCGTTAGACCTGCAGACATGCCTTCGCAGCCGCATTTACATCAATACATGCATTCGGGTGAAGTTTACCCTGTTTCAGGTTCCAGACGGTGAAACCCGACTTCCCTTTTGACTTGCTGGGAAGACCATTAATCACGCTCCAATGCCCTTCTGTCACAAGGCGCACCGAAAGTTGCGCACCGGGTGAAACCCGCTCGATGTGAAAGAGCTTTCGCCCGGCATCCTCGACTATGAGGTGATCGCCTTTAGTATCGATCGCCACCACGTGCTTCGCATCAGCCCAGACAAGAAAGTCGGGATTAAAGGTGCGGGTGCTGCCGCGATCTAGAAGCGGTATTTCGTAGCCGCCCTGGGAAGGGTTGCGGCACCAGGTTTTTTTGGTCTTGTCGAGCGCGAGAGCAAAGGTCTTCTCGAGTTCATTGAGGCCGCTATAGCCCTCATGAAGGGCGTACTTGAACTTGACCAGCTTGGCCTCGTCCACAAAGACGCCGTCGACAACATAGGGATCATCGAGCGCATTCTGAACGATAACGGAATGCTCGATATAAGCATCGCCAACCTTATCGGCCTGCTCGCGAATGAGCGCCGCGGCGGGGCTGTTGTACTCGACAAGCACATCAAACTTCGGGTGCTCTATGTCGCAAAGATGGGCGGCCTTACGATGACGCTTCTGCAGCTCTCGCAGGAAGACCCACCGTGCCGTCACCTTGTTGCTGTGCATGAAATCGACCCACTCTTCCTTGGCCGCCGAATCCTTGCCGATGGTCTGCAGGACCTGAATGCGCCCGCCGGTGCCGACCGTGTCTTCGGTATTGTTTTGGTAGTTCGGGATCAGTTTCACGATGTCTTCGATAGGCTGCTTTGCATCCGAGCAGTCTATTGAGGCCGTCGTCACTTCGCGGTGCTTTAGTACGGGCCTCGTCGGCCGACCGCCTCCGCGTGTGCTCTTGGTAACGGTAAGAGTGATCTCCGGTGCATCGCCGGTGATCTTCTGCCGCACGTCGCTAATGATGCTTTCAAAGACGCCCTTTTCGTCCGTGCGGATGTAGAAATGGGCCGTGTTCAGCACGGGCGCAGGATAATGCTGCGCCCCTGGCTGGCGAAGTACGCGGCCAATGATCTGCGTCACCTGATCGGCCGACCCCATGTCCTTGTCGATATAGCCAAAGCAGCAAGATGGATCGTCCCACCCCTCCTGCAGCCCGAGATTGAAGATGATGTGCCGGAAGCCCCCGGCCATGAATTCATCGTAGTCGTTGTCACCGCCCGAGAAGAGGTTGAACTCGGGTGGAGGCGGAAACTTCGAATCGAACTTCAAATCGCAATAGAGGGCGATCCCAGCGGGATCGATGCCCGCAGTTTCAACTAGATGCCTCCAGATCAGGATCGGCCGCGCCTGCCTCGCCATAAACGGCCGGGCCGCGTCCTCCTTTGTTGAGGTGCCGTCGGCGACATTGGTGTTGGCTACGTAAATCGCCTTCGGCGAGAAATCGAGCCCCAGGCGAGACGCAGCGGCCTCCGCCCTCGCAAAATCTGCAAGGAGCTCGTTGATGGCGATCTCCATCGGCGTAAGATACCCGCACAGCATGATCTGCTTTTTGACCAGGCCTGACTTCATGATTTCGGAGCTCTTAACGGACGTGATGAAGTCCCTCTCGCTCCATCTCTTGTCGGCCTTCAGGCGGTCGACGATCTTCTCAAGCGCTGGCGGGATGCGCAGCGTCGCGCTTGCAGCGATCAGTGCGTCGGGATGCAGGTCTAGTAGGAGCTCCGTCTGCTGGTTCGAGAGGTTGTGCCCTTCGTCATAGACAACCAAAAAAGGACGCCTGACGCCTCGCGTGTCTTTGCGCGCGCGAAGCATGTCCCACAGCGACTGATCTGCCACATCGAGGCCGACCTGAAAAATCTTCCGGTCGCCCTGCTCCTTGTCCTTCTGATTGAACTTACCCACGGTCGCGACCAGCATCAGGCCGCGCGTTCCGTCCTCGACATCTGCCGGCTTGCAATCGAGCAGAGGCTTCACGTCGAAGCCGCCAACAAGGTCAGCATACTTCCCGTTCGCTAGGTTGTTGAGCGTTTGCCAGACGACTACACGCCCCTTTGAAAGCCAGAGCACGATAGGCTCGACCGGAAGCTGGCTTCGGATTTGCTCCACGGCGTCGGCAAGGATCAGCGTCTTGCCGCTGCCGGTGATGGATGAGAGGTTCTGGTAGAAGGGCACGATCCGACTGCGCGTGATCGCGAGCGGGTCTTCCATGTACTCATGAAACCGATCGCCGATCTGCGTGGAAGCCGCTATCTGAAAGGTTAGCAGATCCATCAATTTTCCCCCTCGTCATTGAAGGGGTCGCTGTTCTCGTTGAGACCGAGATGCGCAAGGATCTTGTCAGGGATCTTGTAGAAGCGCACGTTCTTCGACTGATAAAGCTCATACCGCGCGTAGACGTGGTAGGGCTGCTTCAGCTCGGCTTTTTTTGCATCCTGTAAAACGACGTTGTAGCTGTCCTTGTCGAGCTGCCCGACCGGCCCTGCCCCATTGTTCCAGATGATGAAATAGGGCTCATCACGCTCGTTTTTTCCGACAAGATATGTAAACCGCGGGTCGTCGATACGCATCAAGTTCGGCGCGTTGCGGCTTCCAGTCTGCCAGTGGGACGTAATGACGACATCGATAAGCTCGTCCTTCTTCATCGTGAGGACCGTCTTCGCATCGATCTGGGTCGTCAGTGCTCTGAACTCGAAGCCCCCGCCGAGAGGCTCCGCCGTCTTCGTGAGATTCCCATTCTGATCAGGTCGCTTCCCGGTGATCGCGTTGTGCAGGCGCTGCCAGGTCAATGTGCGGGCATACTTGTCCCCGTTATCAGGCCGGCCCTGCTCAATAAGGATGAATCGTCTGTTCGCTCCAGATAGTCTGTTCAGCTCCAGCACGGCGTGTCCGGTGGTGCCGGATCCGGCATAGGGGTCCATAACGTGCCCGCCTGGCGGGCACCAAAGCTGAATGATCTTCATCATCAGCTTCATGGGCTTTACAGTATCGAAACGATGCCCTTTGCCGACGATAGCGTTCAGCTCTGTGACGCCGGCTTGACTATGACCGGATTCCTCATGATCCCATGATTGGGTGCCGAGCTCTATGGGAGTTTCGTAGTCCTCATCTGCCCAATAGGTGAGAGGCACCTTCCCCTTCTTGACATCGCTCAAGTAGCGCTTAACTCGAGGACGGCCATGTCCATTTTTGAGAAAGTGCAGGAATGGCCAAACTTCGTTATCGCGGACCCTCTCGGCCTTTATTCGGGCTTTCCGGATGACGGGGTGCTCCAGGACGTCCAGTCCTTCGACAACCGGATCGCTATCCAGGTTTTGTCCCTGGTTCATTTTGACGGCGGGGGAACCCTTAATCATTAGGGCCTTGATGCGGCTGTCGCCAACGTCATTCTCGACGTACTCCGACCCCCACTGCTCAAGATATTTCTTGAGGTCAGCACGAGGAATTCGCCAGGAGTTCGCACCCGGATAGTGCAATGCCCCCGTAAAGGGCGATTGAATTGCATACCGGTCCCTTTCGCGGGCTTCCCGTCGCACCGGATTGTCGCTCGTCCATGGCTCCACGTCCCCGTCGAGCTTCTTATAGCGAGCGTTCATCGCTTCGGTGCGCAAAGTCAGCGCCGTCTTTGCCAACTCCTTGTCATTGGCATAGACCAGCACATACTCCGTTGCCGTGGAGACGTGGGTGCTGTCATTCTTGGGAGCGTACGACTTCTGCCAGTTGATAATGGCGATACGATTGTTCT
This sequence comes from Mesorhizobium sp. M5C.F.Cr.IN.023.01.1.1, assembly GCF_003997585.1. NCBI lineage: Bacteria > Pseudomonadati > Pseudomonadota > Alphaproteobacteria > Hyphomicrobiales > Phyllobacteriaceae > Mesorhizobium > Mesorhizobium sp. M5C.F.Cr.IN.023.01.1.1. The sequence goes on from NZ_RZSU01000051.1 coordinate 9,320, forward strand.
CGCCGAACACCTCGTCCATCATGAGCCCGAGGTGAAATAGCTCGTTATCGTCGATACATATCGCGACAACCCCGTTGGGCTTCAGCATCGCCTTCATGATCTGAAGACGGGGCAACATGGCCTTCATCCATTTCGTGTGCCGCGAGCCATCCTCGAGCGTAACTAGCGTGCCGAGATCCGGGTCGTTGGGGTCTTCATCCCAACGATCATTGTATCGGAAATACTGGCCGGTGTTGTAAGGTGGGTCCGCGACAATGAGGTCTATCTGTCCTCGGTACTTGTAGAGAGTCACCATCGCCTGCAGGTTTTCACCCTCGATCAGGAGATTCTGGCTCTGCTCTTCGGGCGTGCCGACGTGAAGATCGGAGATGCGACGCGTAATGCGCGGGCGCACCTTCCGGGCGATTTCCATCGCGGTTCTCTTGCCGTGGAAGCTAAGAGAGACTCCCCCATTCACCATTCTCTTAATGGTAGCGATCAGGTCGTCGCGATCCAGCAGCTCTAGACCGTCTAGGTCCAAACTGGCTTGGCTAGAAAGCTTAAGCGCCGGCTGCTCCAAAAATGTCCCCCACTCGTCGATAACAGCACATGCTATAACCAACCCACGGCCCCGCCACTCCTGCGGGCCGGCTTGTTTGCCTGATGGCGCTGTTTGGCAGCTTTTTGAACGACCCGCAAGGATTGCCAATGAGGCAGACCTGGGCCTTTAGCTATTCGCGCCACTTGTACGGGAATGGACGCAAATTTTCACGATCTGGCAGGTCACTACCGGTAATAACTCCACCGGCCCATGTTGATTTCAAAAGACGGCTTCAATGAGGGCCGCGAATTTCCGATGGGTGAAACGATCGGAGTTTCTGATATAAAAAGTGCGCTTCAGTCGGCCGGCAGGCGGACACGGCGACGCACGAGCGGATTATTGCCCTGCGGCTCGGCGGAAACAGCATCGCTCGAACCGCAAAACTCGCTGGATGCAGCCAAAGCCAAGTCAAGCGCGGTTGGCGCAGCATGCGAAAGGGATCACTATGACTGATCGCAATTCTGTGATTGTCGGATGGGATTCCCATTCCTGAAGCTTGTCAAAGGCTCTCACTGACGACAGTTGGGCGTACACTCGTCCGCATCACGCATAGGGGGCGACCCCAGATTCATTACTTTCGTGTCGTGACGACTACCAGAGAATTGCTGGTGCACTGACCGGCCAACGCCAAATTCATGCTCGCCGGGCCGACTGGTCAGCAGACGACGGAAACCGCTCAACGGGCGCGCCTTAGTAACCGCTTCAAGCTCAAACCGGCCAACAAAATGTAAGGCGGCATGGCCAGCGAATAGTGACCACAGTTTAATTCCAAAATATTTGGCCTAGCCCCGGCGTCCTTCAGCCTCTGCATGAATCTCTCCGATAGCTCTGGCAACACCACTTTGTCTCTCCTAGCCAACACAACGAGGAGATCGAGATCAGGCCGTGCCAAACTATGCGCGTAATTCTCCAAGTTAAGTGGACCCCAGGCCCTTCTCAGATCGGTCAGCTCAATCTCAGGTTCAAGGCTATCGCGTATCGATCGTGTCGCGCGGCCCGTCCAAACCATATCCGCTAGACTCCCCGCCGTCAGAAACAACGAGGCTTTTGACACAGCCAAGTCGTGTGCCGCGACTGTGGCCGCAACCCAGGAACCTAAGCTCATTCCAAGAACCGAAATCTCTCGATAGCCTTCGCTTTTCAACCAACGTATGAGTTTTCGCCCATCCAACACTGCCTGCCTTACAGATTGGATCGTTCGACCGAGATTAGGGCTAAGCATATAGTCGGCGTGCACGGAGCCGGGACGGCTGCGTTCGAAGTGATAAGGCATAGCAATCTCGACAACCGTGATGCCACGCTGCGAGACAAAGTTGGCAATCTGACGATTCCGGGCGCTTGCATTCCAATGGTGAAAAATCACCATCGCCTGATCGAACGACCCGCTTTCTGTGATTTTCGCCGAGACGACATTGTTCTGTTCGATATCAGTAGAAATGTCCGAGGGAAATTTGAGCCACCCATCTAGCCTTTCAAAACCCTGATCACTCACACTCGGCTTATCGAAAAAGGCTGGATCAGCCACGGCTTGGTCCGCAAGGGCACAGAATTCCTCGATACTTGTTATCTTCTTCGCACCTGGAAAGGCGCGTTCCGCGTCAAGGACGAAATCCGTTGGTTTCTTCCCTTCCTCACCGCGTCGCGCCCGCCGCTCATCCCAACGATCAAGCCAACTATGATACACTCTGATTGGTTCCTAACTTACTCGCTCGCCATCGCCCCAACCCTGGATCAAACAGGCCGTATATTGCGAGCAGCGCTCCAACGCCCAGAAGGATCGAAAAGCCAGTAAATGCATCGATCAGCAAGTAGCCAGCCACGAGCGACGCTACGATAGCTGACATCCTCCATAAAGGCATACAAAACCGACGTTCGACACCTAAACGGATGGAGCCGTACAGAAATACAACACAGGTCGAAATAGCGATAAGAAGGCTACTGTAATGGGTCGGCCTACGATAGCTGATCCCGGCGCTTACATCATTGCGCCCATGGAAGGCGGAAGACATATCGCCGACCAACCAGGTCACAATATTCTCTCCACGCGATGTCAGGTAAGCACTCTGGACCTTCATGACTATGGCGATCAGAACCCCCAAAACAGTACACCGAAAAATCCCACGCATAACCCTGCGGCTGGCTTCATTGAGCTCGTCTTGATAATCCATCTCCGGCCGATTACTCCCTGCTTCTCCAATCCTCCAAAGATCATGGATCACCGTATAAAGCAAAATGAGACCTACGAAGAACAGATAAAAACAGATGCACATGTATAGGTAAGCGAGCCCCGTGAATACGACCGCTTCTGGCACCGATATGACCTCAGGGCGCACAATCGCTAACGAGCCCCAATCCGTCGCATAGTTGCCACCACCTTTCATCAACGGGATCAATGACACGCCGATCCACTGAAAAAGACCGGCGAACAGCACACAAATCAAAAAAACCGCCCAATATGAATAGGAAGAAGCTTCTACGCTGCGCGCCCAGGCATCGTCGCTTTCCATCTTGTCGCCCTGCGCTACAAGCTTTGGGCGGCCTTCATCTTTCCAAAAGGTCACTAGCTCGGTCACGAAGGCAAAAAACAGTGGCAAAAATACCATGAAGACGAATGTCCAATTCGCTGTCCAAAGAAACCCAACCTGCTTGACGACGCCATCCGCCCGGCCATATGTCACGCTGTGAATCCCCGTAATATACGACAAAAACCCAAGAGCGGTGACACCCGCAAACACCGACGCCGGTAAATTCAGGGGAGATCCGTGGCTAAAAAACGCCTCCGATTTCCTCGCCAAACTAAAACGCCGCCTCGGCCCCTTGGCGTCAGTATCCCGTTTTAGCTCTGCCGGAGACGCTGTGCCGTCATCGAAGGTGGCAGCCAGTGCTGTATCTGGAATCTCCGGTGCAACGGTGCTTCCGGCTCTCTTCCATTCTCGTCTCTTGGCCGATAACCGCGATTGCGCCGCACTAAGCTCCATCTGCCATTCGCTGGTTGCCACCGGATCATCGCACCCAAAAACCCTCGCCAGCCAACGAATGTTGGCAGTGCTAATTCCCTTCTCGTTCTCTTGAAACCAAAGCTGCACCGTTCGCAGATCGACCCCAATCCGGTTGGAGTCGATCTGTGAAATCGCCTCTGCGAGAAGCTCGGGCGTCCATGGGCCTGCAGGAAACCCATCCTTGCCCAATGGCCGACCAGCGCCCGCCGCGGCCAACCGCTTGAATAATTCTTTGAAATCACTTTCGTCTCCCGGCGGAGGGAGAAATATTTTTCCATTCTTCATCAATGGCTTACAGGCGCTGCTTTCGTTTCGTTTCGCTGGCCTTCGTATCCTATCGTGCTCTCGTCCTTGATCAACGTTTTTATCAACCCGCTTTTGGCCGGGGTGGCAGGGGCGGAGTGTGCCCGCATGAGGAAGGAAACCATGCTGAGCCTAGGAAAATCTTCAAATGACCTATCCGGAGACAACCATTTCACTCAGCAGAATCGCACGGCGATTAATGCTGAGGCGCGGCTCGGCACCCTGGCCGACATAACCGAACGACATGTCGCAGCTCAAAGAGCGGCCAAAGCGTTGCGAGAGGCTGAGAAGGGGCCCAGGGCTGGCGACGTGATCGCGTTGGACGAGGCCGCGGCGCGGCGCGACGTGATTGCGTATCAGCCCGCCGATCACCGGGAATCCATCGGGAAGCTGGTATACATCGCGGCATATTTGATCGCGAGGCGGGAGCGTCTCGAGGAAAGCGAAATGGCGATGGTGATGGAAGCGGCGGCGCCATTCGGGTGATGCCATAGCTATGACGGCTCATTGAAGAAAGCACGCGATCGACGCGGGCTTTCGGCATCGGCCGCCCAATACCATAGTCGGGGCGGTTTGATTTACCGACCTGCCCCGCCACCAAAGGCCATTCGAAACCCAAGGCCAACGATGAAGAAGCCCGCGATCCGCTGCTGCCAAAGCGTCACGCGGGGGCGCGTCATGATCCAAGAACCGAGGCTGCCCGAAGCCACGGCATAGGTCCCTAACACCAATACGCCCGTCATTTTCTGAGTTGCCCCTAACAACAACAGTTGTAGCGTAACGGAGCTTCCGTGCGGGTCAACGAACTGAGGCAGGAACGCAACCATGAACGTCATGGGCCACGGATTGACCAGATTGGCGATCATGCCTTCGCGTGCTGCCGCAAGCGGCTTAATCGGGCTTGGGTCCTGCAGGGCAGGAGCATCTGGAACCGTGAAGATCAGGCGTAGCCCGAGCCAAACGAGATAGACCGCTCCCATCCACTGGAGCGTCGCGAATGCGAGCGGGGAGGCTCTTACGAGAGAGGAGACGCCAAGCGCGATAAGGGGGAGTTGCACCATGCCCGCGCCAGCGGTCATCCCTAGCACTGTGAACAGAGCAACTCCGCGCCCTTGTCCAATACCACGCGCCATCACCAGCATGCTGTCCGGCCCCGGTGGCATCTGCATTGCGATGACCGTTCCGACGAATGCTATCCAGAGGGCGGGATCGATGAGCTGTTTCCTCTCGTACCTGGACTTTCTTGACCGGATTTATTGCGCCCACAGCGCTAGTCAACGAGCGGCACATCGCCAACGCTGAAAATTCGCACCGGTTCGAATCCAGACGTACAGCGAAGGTCCGCCGTGGAGAAGCGCGCGGAACGTCGCGAAGTTGCGCAACCTGCGCATTCCCGGCCGTCGGTCCAGACGGCAGCATTCGACCCCACTGCCGAGATTTTAATGGATACGCTACTCCGGAACCAACGCAGCCAGCGGCCGGTTATTATGAAAACGGCAGGAGAGCTCGATGGCAGACGACAAGACGAATATCGGCGAACAGGACCGGGCTCGGCTGGCCGCTAACCAGGACTATGAGGTCCGCGATCTCGCCGATAAATTCGACATCTCCCCAGCGCAGGCAAAGCGGCTGATCGAGCGGCATGGCAATGACCGTGCATGCTGGAACGTGAGGCGCGGAAGCTAAGCCGCTGAATGGTTGAAGCAACAAGCTCGTATGCCAGCTTCAAACGTCCAGCGACTTCTTCCCGAGGCAGTTGCTCCATCCGCCGAGGTATTGAACGCGTATTGGCGCAAGATGCACCGGCGCGCCCTTGTGCATCTCGGAAGCCGTCCACTAACGCTGGTGCGCGCGGCTCGGGGCCGCGTGTTCTTCCACACGGGAGGCTTTACTGAATTGCCCGATGCGGTGCATTCGCTGCGCATCGAGAAGCGGGAGGGAGGCGAAGGAACGCGGCTTTGGGTCGATAGCCTAGACGGGCTGCTCGGCCTGGTCGATCTCGGAGTGGTCGAACTCCATCCGTGGCAGGCCAAGGTGGAGGATATTGAAACCGCCGATCTGATCGTCTTCGACCTTGATCCGGGCGAGGGGATCGAATTGCGGTTTGTCACGGAAACGGCCTTGGCCCTGCGCGATTTCCTCCAGCGTCATGGTTTTGACAGCTGGCCGAAGACTTCAGGTGGCAAGGGCCTGCATCTTATGGTTCCTCTCCAGCAGCCCACCTCGCACGATGACGCTCGAAAAGCTTCCAGGCTGATAGCGGATGCCTTTGCAGCCACAGACGAGCGCTACATTGTCAGTTCCGCACCCGCGAGACGGAAAGATCATATTTTCATCGACTATTTGCGGAACGGGCGCGGCACGACAGCCGTCGGAGCCTATTCGCCACGGGCACGGCCGGGTTTCCCGGTTCCATGCCCGTAACCTGGGCTGATGTTGAGGCCGGCGTCAAACCCGACGCTTTCACGATCGATGGTTTGCTTTAGGCTTGCAGCAAGGCGTCGTCGGAAAGCTCTCGCTGTCTCGCCTCCGCCTCGCCCTTGGAGAGACCGTCCCGATACATGAGCGCGAACACGCTTTCCGGAAAGTGCTTGATTGCCTCCCGCATCAACCATTCCTCGGCTTCGGCCAATTCGAGGACACGGGTTTTGCCAAGAAATCCGTTCATCTCGTCACCGAGCTTCACTTCCATCCCGTGCCAGAAGGTCACGATCGAGAAGTTGATTTCGCTGTCGTAGAGATCCTTGAGAGCGCTACGGCTCTGATCGGCCGGAAGTGCGGCGATCGCGCCGCCCGGAATGGAAGAGACAAGACCTGCTCCGGCCATTGCCAGCGCCATGCGTCGGGTAATTCGGTTGAGTGTCGATGTGCGTGACATATTTCAACTCCGTGCCGGAGGATCAACGTTGGCTCGCAGGGCAGGTTCCGCAGTTGCTGGACAAGGGTTCGTCGAGCCGATGATGCCGACGCTGGTGGACAAGCCGCCGGAGGGCAGCGATTGGATCCATGAGATCAAGTACGATGGCTACCGGACTCAGATCGTCATTTCGGGCAAGAAAGCCCGCGCCTACACCCGCAGAGGATTGGACTGGACCAAGAAGTACAGCCGCATCGTTGATGCCGCGCGCGATCTCGGCCGCGACTGCCATCTCGAGGGCGAGATGATCGTTCAGAATGAAAACGGTCGTCCGGATTTCAATGCCCTCCGATCAGACATCGAGGGCGGAGCCGGCAGGCGGCTGATCCTTTATGCTTTCGATCTGTTGAGCCTCGACGGCCAGGATCTCCGCCCGAGGCACTGTGAAGAACGCAGAGCCCTGCTTTCCGATCTGCTCGGGTCACCGGCCACGTCCTTCCCGATCCATTTCAGCGAAGCCCATGACGGACCAGGCTCAGAGTTTTTCGCAGCGGTCGAGAAGATCGACCTCGAGGGAATAGTCTCCAAAAAACGAAACAGCCCATACCGGAGCGGCTACACGAAGGCTTGGCTGAAGGTGAAGACCTTCACCGAGAGCGAGTTCGTCGTTTTGGGATACGACACCACGCCTCGAGGCGTCCGCAGTCTGCTGGTCGCGAGAGAGCGAGCGGGGCAGCTGAGTTATGCCGGCAGGGTCATGGTCACGTTGCGCGGCCGCAAGCGGGAGGCAATCTGGGCGCAGTTGGAGGAGCACCGAAGCGACAGGCCAGCGCTCCCGGAGCTTCACCACGGCAAAGAGGTGGAATGGTTCGCGCCTGGTGTGAACGTCCGCGTCCGGCATCTACGTGGCGAGGAAACGCTGCGCCACGCGACGCTACTCGGACTAGCTTAAGCTTAGGGCTGGGCCTTCTCCAGTCGCTCCACAGGTCCTCGCGGTGAGAAGTATTCGACCTCGCAAAGTGATTCCGAAAGACGCTCACGAGGCTGCACACTCGAGAGGGACGACCCAAGCGTCGCTATAGCGCGACGCAGTCGCGTTTGAGTCAGGACAGTCCGAGGGCGGACACAAGCCGGACACAAACAGCACTATGGTCCGTGCCACAGTGCGTTGGCAGGCCACCCCAAGCCCCCGCCCAGCCTGCTGAAGCACTGTGCCGGCGGGGGAGCAATTTTCCGTCGGCTCTTCACCACTCCTCGCGCTGAGCCCCTTCGACCTGTTGGACCATGAAGCCAGGCGTGGTCCTGGCCAATGACTCAAGGCGGCACCGCGTTCTTTCAACACGTAAGGCGATCCGGGAGTACCGACAGCCGGATGATCAGCCCGGCTGAACTCCAATGATAGGAGAGATTCGCATCCAACTGAGCAGCGCTCGCGTTCGCAAGCTTGCTTCCGAAGCCGTCGCTGTTTTGCATCTGAGCACGTGGGCCGCCGCATTCGTGCCATGTAAGGACGAAGCGGCCGCCTTCTTCGGCGCATTTGATGTCAATGCTTCCGTCTGGCGTGGACAAGCTGCCGTACTTGGCTGCGTTGGTTGCGAACTCATACAGCAACAGCGCAATCGGCGTGATTGCGTTTCCGCTCACCGGCACGTCGGGTCCGTCGATTGTCAGGCGGGACTTCGGATTGTTGTCATTGCTGTTGTCATACGGCGAAAGGATTGTCCGGACAAGCGCGTGCATCGTCGTGGCAGGTTGGTTAACGGCGCCGTCGGCCGCTGCTCGAAACAGTGTGAGCGAGTGGGCTCGCGCGAGCGCGTTCAGGCGGTCACTGACCGCGGAGGCTAGAGCGGCGGGTGAAGCTGCAGATCGAGCGCTCACGTTTACGATGCTGCTCGCCACGGCGAACAGGTTCTTGATGCGGTGCCCCATTTCGCTCAGCAGGAGCTGCTGCTTTTCCTGCGCTCGACGCCGATCGGTGATGTCGCGGGCAATTTTCGAGACGCCGATGATCGATCCATCGGCGTCCTTGATGGGTGAAACGGTCAGCGAGATATCGACCAGGCTCCCATCCTTCCGCAAGCGAACGGTCTCATAGTGGTCAATCCGTTCGCCGTGGCGTAACCGCGCAAGGATGGTTAGCTCCTCGTCGACCCGGTCGGACGGGATCAGCATTGTCCCTGATTTTCCGACGACTTCGTTCTCCGAGTAACCAAACAACCGTTCGGCGCCAGCATTCCAGTTGGTGATGGTGCCATCCAAATCCTTGGCGAAAATCGCGTCGTCGGAGGATTCAACGATGGCGATCAGCCGCCAGGCGGCTTCATCTGCCAAGCGCCGGCCGATGCTGAAGCCCAACTGGCGCGCGATTGTTACCGAAAGCTGCAGCTCATGTTCCGTGAACTCGCGAGGCGTTTCGAAGTAGGTCATGAACTTGCCGATGACCTTGTCATCGATCGTCAGCGGGATGAAGGCAAGCGCTCGAATGCCTTCCTTCAGGATGATTGCTTTGAGAGGCTCTGGTACGTCCTCCCCTGCAACATCGTCTACGCAGATGGGTTGTGCGTTTAGATCGCCCGGCCGCCAAGGTGAATGCCCATCAACAGCCGCTCGATAGGTCTCGGACAATCCACGCCAGGCCACGAACCGCATGACACCGTCAGCATCGAAGCGCAGAATTGAAGCGCGCGGACAGCCCAATGCGTCTCTAATAGCGTCGAGAGCCGCATCATAGATATCGGTCAGCGAACGCGCCCGGTATAGGCGATCGGTGAAGTGATACAACGCGCTCTGCTCATGCGCCCGCTGCGCGAGTGCATTTTCGATACGGACCGCCTCCATTGTGGTTTCCGATCTTCGGACCACGGAGCCGATTGAATACAATCGGCTGCCCCTCAAGCGCTCACGATACTACGCTTTCGAGTCGAGCTTGCACAGATGCCGCCCTCAAAATGGAGGCCAGGAGGGCCAGTGGGGCAGATGGATGAACCAACAAGCTCAGCAGAACGTTGCATGCCGAAGGCTGATATCCTTGACGGCTCGCATCGTGAACAATTTCAAGCAGCGGCCCGCGCGCGAAAAGCAAGAAACGCCGGGTGTTTTGGCGGTGTTTCCCTTTGACCGAAAGACCGTCGAGCGTTTCCGGCAAGCCTTCCCGCGGGCCAGGTGGAATGACGAGCGCAGAAGCTGGTTCGTTCCGGGCAAGACGGCGGCCCGCCGAGTGGACCGGTGGCTGGCGCGGGACGCCGAGTTTCTGGACGTGCATGGTGACCTCAAGGGCCGCGATGCCTACGCCTTCGACCCGATTACGAGTCCATATCTCGAGGTCGGCGACGACCTGCGCGTTCGAACGCCCTATTCGAAAACTGTTCTCGATGAAATGCGAGCAATTCCATGGTCACGCTGGGACGACGACCTTAGGGTTTGGCGTGTGCCGTTCCGATCTTATGAGGAGCTTCGGCGCCGCTGGTGCAAAATCGAAGAGGCGGCGCGACGGAATGAACCGGAGGAAAGAAAACGACGTCGCGAGGCGAACAAGGACTCGGAAGCTCGAAGGGCGGCACGATTACGGTCCGCGGAACGCCGTCGCCGTCGCTATCCCTTGCCCTCCGAAGCGTTGCCGCCAATGGACCGGCCGGTGGCAACAGAGCGGTACGGCATTGTTGTCTTTACCGATGCATCGGGTGAGTTCATCGAGCGGTCTGTACCGGCCGCCTTCTACCCGCACGCGGCCCGGGCCGACGTCGACTATGTGTGGGGAACCTGGCGCCCGGCGACGCTGTCGGAGCTCATTACGACATGGCCCGCCCGTCGTGAACCGCTGCCGATGGAGCATGCTCGGGGCTGGTGGCAGCCGACGCTCGCCGAAATTAGAATTGCTCGTCGAAACGCCCGTTCCATCGAACGCCGGAGACAAAGACGCGACTCCGGTGTTTCATCGCAAACGCGCCGGGAGCCCAGTTGAAGCTCGCAGGTTTCGCCCTTGTGTTTCGCCTCTCGTGTGGCGAACGATGGCGACACGGCTGACCTCCGCTCGTCGATCTATGATTGCGGCTTCGCCGGCCTCCGCTTCGGTGTCGAATCTTTCGAGCGTTCTGCGATCTGGGGTCCCGCGCCCGTGACCTGTTCAGCGGATGGACTCCCAGTGGCTGTAGAAGCAGCATCGGGGTTTTGCGCATTTTCGGAAGACTGACCGTCTTCAACGTCTATTTCCTTAGTTGCTCTTTCCCAATGTTCCTGCTCGCGACCGTCGGGTCGGCCCTCTCGCTCCCAGATCTCGTGAGCGCGCTGCCGAATGCGTTCGATTCTGTCGTCCATGTGCGCCTCCTATCCCAAAGCCGCTGAATGTATCGTTGCGTTCCAAGTTAACGTGGCGGAGGGGGAATGATGGTACGGCCATGGGCAACCCATTCGCCGGAGGCTGATTTGGCGAATCCGACGACACGATCAAGAGGCTGAGCCTGGGGCGAGAGTTTGATCGTTGCCATGCAGGACACTCCGGCGCCGGTGCTGTTCTTGTCGCATTGCCCGAGAGATAGCGAGATCTCGGGCATGTTATTGCGATCCCATACTAGAGGCGAAGCGGCCTGTGCTTTGCGGAAGGCAGCAAGCGCTTCCTCCTCCGTCGGCGCTTCGACGATCGGGGCTTGCGGAACAGGGCAAAGAGACGGGTCGGCTGAGATCGCCGCCGTGAGTTCGGCTTTTGTAATCGCCCGGGTTTCGACAGACGATTTTGGAACGGCAAGCCATGTTCCGCCCGCGCCGGCGACCAGGCCGACGCTAACTGCAATGGCGAGAAGAGCACTTTGGTTCATGCGGTATTCCTCGCACCCTAGGTATTGAGGTTAAACCAGAAGCGTTCCTTGACACCCTTGTCGTTTGGGATGTCGAAAAACCATGGATTTACGCGTCGCGGACGGGGAGTTGAGACTGTCTGGATGCAGCCTTCACCGTCGCGGCCGCTATATCGGCGGTAGCTAATAATGCCGTTGTCATCGCTGCCGGTCTTGCGGCTCAGCCGCTCCTTGCAAACATTGACGGTCTTGACGCATTGATCCGGTTCGCCGCGGATGCCTTCGCGGCCGCGCGTGCTGTGGCTGACCTTAGTTCCTGCAGGGCAATCTTCGTACATGTCTCGGCCGGGCGTACCTGCCTTGGCCTCATGGCATATCGGCCACGAGAAGCCAGGTTTCGACATCGCCGCGATCAGCTTTTTCATAGGTGGAACGCAGTAGGGCACGCCATGCCAGGAGGGGTTTTGCGATGCCGCGCACAGGAGAACTTGGCAGCCCCAGGATGCATCTTGCGCCTTAGCAGTGGCTGGAAGGAGAGTGACGGCGACGAGGCCGGCAGCGGCATAAAGCAGATGTTTCATGTCAGGTGGTCCTCTTGATGATTGCTGCTGAAGGCGCCCGATCGACAAACAGCTTGTCGATCGGAATGACGTGCTGTGCTCGATCGCCAGCGGCGTAGATGACGGCGGCTATCAGCGCGAAAGCAGAGAACCAGAAGATCCCGATGCGGAACAGCAGGGGCAGATTGGGGACGTCCCGGCAAAGCGGCGGGAAAGCGAAAAGACCGACCAAAGCTGTCTAGCGCGAGGTGACGTTGATCGTGGAAGAAGATCGAAACGGTTTGGAGCAGCACGGCCAACGGCCCATGAATCCACCAGATTTTTGCCGAAAAGGCGATCAGAGCAAACGACAAGGGAATAGCGAGCAAGAGGCTCGCCAGGGGATCGTTTACGAAGGAGGTCACAATATGGGCGAAGTCCGGCAACTATCGGTCTGTCCTCTTCGGCTTGTTCCGGGCGTCGACAAAGGGCGGTGAGATTTCGCTTTCACGTTCGGCAAGAAGGTTGAAATCTGCGATTGGACGACGATCGAGCGTTTTGTCGACGGCCTTCCGACGCCACTCATTCATGTCGAGGACGTAGGTCGCCCACATGCCGTAGCGGGCTGCCATGGCGTGGTTTTGGTAGGCGAGATACTGGCCGTTGTAGGGATAGAGCGTCGCGACGCGCGCCCAGCCGACACGCAGCATTTCCAAGGCGAGATCACGACCACCGGCGATGCATCGGGCTAGCGGAGTGCCGTCAGGGCTAAACGCGACTACAGTGCACTCTATCGATTTATTGCCGACAGTGCGTTTCAGCCATGCTTTGGCGAGCGGTCCGCAAGGAACCGGAGCAGGGGCCTTTATCTGCTCGCGGTTTTCCCATTTGGGATTAAGCGCCCATTGTGGAAGCTCGCACGCGTCGATGTCAGCGAGGCGAACTCGTTGGGTGTATTGCGGATACCAAAGGGTCCGGCCGTCCGTGACGGCGACCCGGCCCTTGAACATCGGGTAGATCGGCGCCGGCGCCACGGCCTGCTGTTCCCGGCGTTGAGGAGCCGGATTCTTGATAAAGTCGGCCGCGATCGCGGGTTGAATGATCGCGGTGACTGCGGCTGCAGCGACTACATGTCTGTTCATTGCTTCGCTTTCTTGGCGCGGTCGTTGGCCTCTCTGCTCAATAGGATGGCCGGGTGCTGGACATCCTCGAACTGCCACAGGCCTGCCCGCTTTTCGCGGGCGTCCTGTTCGGCAACGGCGTAAGCGGGGTGAAACGGCAAACCTTCAGCGTTAAGCGCTGCGAAGGCGTATCCGCTCGTAATCATCATAGTGGCTAGGTCGAGCCGATCCTTGCCAACCGTGGCGTAGCAAACGACATAGGATATGCCGGCTGCCCTGGCGACGGGCGCGCAAACGGGCTTCGTGTCCTTGATGTAGGCGGCGAAGATGGCCAGTGATGCATCGCCGCAGTCTCGTTTCTGGCCTTTGTTGTCGGTGTAGGACGTCCCACGCAGGCAGGACTGGACGCCGTAGAGGCGGAAACGCTGCCGGTCAGTAACCCACGTATCGCCAGTCTCTAGGGTGACGCCCGGCTGAAGGTCGAAGTAGCCGGCCGGCGCGGCATGTGCCGCAACCGGCAAGGCAGCCGTTAGGAGGACTAGAAACCTCCTCATTGGCCTTTTACCCTCGGGTCCGCCCACATGCCGTAGGATCCCTGCTTGCCGATATCCTCTGCCTTAGCGAGATCGGGACGGACGAAGGAGCCGTCGGGCTTCTTTGCCAGCCGCAGGGCTCCAAGCGACAAAAGCTGTTCCTCGAACATATCAACGGTGTCGAGCCTACCGGGGTAGTTGTAGTAGCCGTAGCAGGTCGCATTTTGGGTCGGGGAATTCTGCTCGCTGATGAAGGCGCGGCAGAACACGACTTTTGGACTCTGCAACATTATCTGTAGTTGCTGCTGCGCGTAGTCCGTGCAGGTCCCGGCGAAGTCATCTTTGCGATTGACCATTTCGCCTTGGCACGGCTCTAGCCCGAAAAGGTGCAGCGTCGTCTTCTCATCAACGCGAAAATCAGTGGGCGATACTGCCTTATATCCGGAGCCCGACGCATATCCCTTTCGGTCCACGACTTTGCCGGCGCCATCATAATACTCGACGACCAGCACCGTCTTGCCGGGTGCTGCCAGCGACTTGATGTAGTCCTTGTTGATGTCCTCCACGGACAAAGCGGGTGTTGCCATTATGCAACTTACGAGTGCGGCGATGATGGTACGTTTCATTTTCTAGCCCTAACCATCCTGGTCACGTTAGATTCCCTACAAAGAGGGGGTTTAAGTATGGTGCAAAAACTTGTATCACTACCCCAAATCGGTATCATGCATTAAAGAACTTAATCGGTTTTCGTCGTAATCTCAACACCGCAAGTTAGGCGGGGACGATGGTAAAAAGGGCTAGAATAGCAGGCATTCCACGAAAGGCCGCGCTGATCGGCGCGGCTGCGCTGACTGTTGTTGCCGGCGGTACTTCTCATGCCCAAGAAGGGCGGAATAATACCAATTTCGTAGGCACTCAAGGCACTTCTGCGCCCCTTAGAGAAACTGCACTCACAGCTATTTTCGAGAACCGTTGGCCGAATTCCAAGGGCGACTTCGTCCTTGGTGCTGACGGGGTTGTCACGTCGGGGACAGCGTCCCAATCTAAACCAAGACAAGATAGCCTTATTGGTGCAGTGGCACATAGTTTTGCATTCGAAGAGCATATGCGAAACGGTACCAATATGGATAAGCTAGCAACCGGAGCAATTACCCATATTGGCGTGATGCGTCCGGTTGACGACTACACGGTTGACGTGCAGGAGTGCGGTCCGCCTCCTCTAAGTGCTACGGAAATCAAGAGCTTAGTGGTCGAGACTGCGCGTCGTCACAAGGTAGATGAAGTTTTTGCGACGGCCATTGCTTGGGCTGAGAGCGGCTTTGACCGATTCCGCAACTCGAACAAGGGCGCGCGTGGCCCAATGCAGCTTATGCCGGCCGCTGCCGAGAGATTCGGCGTCAGGGATGTTTGCGACCCGGCGCAGAACATCGAGGGCGGCATGAAATACCTGCGGGTGCTTCTCAATGAATTTCAAAATCCATTGCTGGTTGCTGCTGCCTACAACAGCGGAGAGCAGCGGATTTACGAGCACGGCGGAATTCCACCGTTCAAGGAAACGGTCGGATACGTCGCCAAGGTCGTGAATTACCAGCTTGGCCTGCCGATGCCGGCGGCCAAAGGCAAGACGAGGGCGGCCGCTGCCGAGCCGGTCGCCGATGCGGGTGATACCGGCGACGTCGGTGTGATCGCCGTCAAGAAAACCGGCAAGTTTGTCGGCGGTGTGATGCATTTTTGAAGGAGAGAAGCATGAAGTGTGATGCGGTAAGGGGAAGCGGGACGAGCGTCCTCAAGCTGGGGGCTCTACTCGGGCTGGCAGCGGCTATTCAGGTAACGGGTGCTGATCTGGCCTTTGCTCAGGGCACCGGCGGCGGTAGCGGGGCGTTCGCACCACTCCAGACGGCTGTCCAGATGATCGTGGATTTCATCACCGGCCCGTTTGGTCGACTCCTCGCGATCATTGCCGTTATCGGCCTCGGCTTCCTTGCCTTCGCGGGACGTTTGTCGTGGTTCACGGCTGGCGCCGTCGTTGTCGGAATCGGTCTGGTTTTTGGCGCTCCGTCGATCGTCGACCAGATGATCTCGGCAGTCGGTCAATGACCGATGAGTGAGTTTCAGGACGAGAAGCCGGCGCTGACGCCGTTGGTGATCGGGTTAACCCGATCACCAACCCTTTGGGGCGTGCCGTACATGGCGGTCGTGATCATCGTCGGCATAACGATTATCGGCTGGCTGGCTACGAACTCCCTGTGGGCACTGTTTGTCGCTCCCGTCTCGTACCTTGTCCTGTTCTCGCTCTGCACCTGGGACAACAAGATCCTCGACGTGCTGCAGGTGGCGTCTCGGAAAACGCCCCGCACGCCGAACAAGCGCTTTTGGGGAACCAACTCGTACGGGCCATAACCTATGTTGAAAGTCGTCAGGGAAGAGCTTGGATTTGGGAAGGTCGCCAACAATGAGCGGCCTATGTCAACTCATATCCCTTTTCTACGGCATGTTTCGGATACGGTCATAGGGCTGGAAAACGGCTCGCTGTTGAGCGTCATCAAGTTGGATGGCCTGTTTTTCCAGACTGAAGATCAAGCCGAACTAAATATGCGCTCGGTCGTGCAGAACACGATGATACGAGCACTCGGGTCTAGCCGGTTCTCGCTGTGGTCTACGGTGATCCGAAGGGAGGTGGAGACCGAAATCGGCGGCGCTTTCGACGCGCCGTTCTGTGACTTTCTGAACAAGCGCTACATGGAGCAGTTGCGCCGCAAGCGCATGTTCACAAACGAAATTTACCTGACCATCGTCCGGTCAGGCATGCGCGGCGCCCTCGGCGTCGGAGATACCTTTAAGCGGCTCCTCGATAGCGCCAACCGTGACGCGCGGGGCCAACAAACCCGCGAGGATGTTACCGAGCTCGAGGAACTGATCGGCAACATCACCCGCGAATTACAAAAGTATGGTGCCCGCGCGCTCGGTATCACCTATCGAGATGGCGAGCCGTACTCGGAGCCTTGCGAGTTTTTCAACACCATCCTGACCTGCGGTGTTCCGCGGAAGATGCGCTTGCCGCGCATGGGGATCCGCAACTACGTCGGCTCATCGCGTCTGCATTTCAGCAAGCGAACGATGCAAGCGCAGGCGGCGGTTGACGAAGACAGCCGTTTTGGGGCGCTTCTGTCGGTGAAGGAATATCCCCCCTTCACCGGTCCCGGCATGCTCGACGGCCTTTTGCAGGTGAATCACGAATTCATCCTGACGCAATCCTTTACGATCGCTGACAAGCCGATCGCACAGGAGCGGATTAGCCGCCTCCAACGGCAAATACAGGCGTCGGACGAAGCCGGCAGCGCCGTCGAGCATGATATCGACTTCGCGCTCAACGGTTTGATGAACCAGGAAGCCGTTTTCGGTTTCCATCACCTGTCATTGCTTTGCCTGTCCCGCGATCTCGATGGCATGAGCCGTTCGGTATCGGAACTCGGGGCCTGCCTCACCGATATGAACATCAACTGGCTGCGCGAGGATGTGAACCTCGAAGCGGCCTTTTGGGCGCAACTTCCCGGCAACCACAGCTACGTCGCCCGTAAGGCGATGCTGTCGAGCGCGAATTTCTCGGGCCTGTCGTCGATGCATAATTTCGCGACGGGGCAGTCGGACCGCACGCACTGGGGCTTGCCGATCACCATCCTCGAAACGACCTCACAGACGCCCTACTGGTTCAATTTCCATCGCCGCGACATTGGCCACTTTCTTGTCACCGGCCCGACAGGCTCGGGCAAGACGGTCGCTTTGACGTTTCTGCTCGCCCAGGCAATGCGCGTCGCCCCCACTCCAAAGGCCGTTTTCTTCGACAAGGATAGGGGCGCAGAGATTTTCGTGAGGGCGATCGGTGGTTCCTATGAGGTGCTGACCCCTGGCACACCGACGGGCTTCAATCCGCTTCAGCTTGAGAACAACGGGCCTAACCGCGAATTTTTGCTGCGGCTCCTGAAGGCGATGTTGCGCACCGGCGATCGCCGTGACTTCACCCAGGAGGACGAGGACACGCTTGAGAAGGCGATTACGCGCCTGATGCAGGAGCCCGCGGCCGAGCGGAACCTACCGAATCTGTCGGGCCTGCTCGTCGGCCGCTCCCGAGCCGACGCGAACGACTTGCATGCTCGCCTCCGGCCTTGGATCGACGGTGAAAAAGCGTGGCTGTTCAACGCACAGCATGACGTGCTGTCGTTCTCCGGCCGAAGCGTATTCGGCTTTGACATGACCAATATCCTCGGCAACGAGGATCTTCGCACGCCGGCGCTGATGTACCTCTATCATCGCCTTGACGAGCTGCTGAATGGCGATCCGGTCATGTTCTTCATGGATGAGGGCTGGCAGCTCCTCATGGACGAAACGTTCTCGGCCTTCATCGTCGACAAGATGAAAACGATCCGCAAGCTCAACGGCATCGTCGGTTTCGGCACGCAGTCAGCAGCCGACATCGCCAAGGCCAAAGCCTCGCACACGTTGATCGAGCAGTCGGCGACGAACATTCATTTTCCGAACCCTCGCGCCGACGAAGAGAGCTACATCAAACGGTTTGGCCTGACGGTCAAAGAGTTCAATTTCATCAAGAATACCCCGCCGGAAAGGCGGACGTTCCTCGTCAAGCACGGCAATGACTCGGTCATCGCGCGGCTGGACCTCTCCACCATGCCTGATCTCGTGAAGGTGCTTTCGGGGCGCAAGGAGACGGTCGAGGAATGCGCGGCGCTGCGGGAAAAGTATGGCGATGAGCCCGAGAATTGGCTGGCTGAATTTTGCGGATGGGAGAAGGGTCAATGAGGAAAAGTCCTGCTCTGTGGCTGGTGATGGGAGCGCTTGCCGCTCCTGCACCTGCATTGGCGTCGGGCGTCCCTGTCATCGACGGTTCCAATCTCACCGAGAAAACGGTGCGGAAGGAAACAACGACCGAAATCGAGAAGGTCGACAAGAATCGGTTCTCGGTCAACAAGAGCGTCACTTGCTCGATGTACCGGCCGGGCCGGAGCAACGATCCCGCTTCGGCCGCGACTGCCAACCCAGAGATTGCCGGGATGGTGAAGCGGGTTGCTCGCGAAGAAGGCGTGGACGAAAATCTCTTCATGGCTCTCGTCTATCAGGAGAGCCGTTTCAATCCCTGCGCAAAGTCAGGCGTCGGCGCTATCGGCCTTTCACAGCTCATGCCCGGCACGGCCGCGGATCTCGGAGTCAATCCCCACAACATTGAATCGAACTTGCGTGGTGGTGCCCGCTATCTAAAGCAGCAGCTAAAGCGGTTCAATGGCAACACGAACCTGGCCTTGGCCGCCTACAACGCCGGCCCTGGGAATGTGCAGAAGTACGGCGGTATCCCTCCTTTCAAAGAAACACAGGGGTATGTCCGGAGCATCACACAAAAATGGCTTCCGGCCTTTGGCGGCTCGGACAGTGCCAATATCCCTCTGAACTATGGCGGCGGCGATACGGCCTACACGGGTATGCGAGACTCGACGATAAATGCCATGGCCACCACCCAGGCCACGCAGGAAAGCTCAGCAAATGTGGCTTCATGGCTGCAACAACTGGGCGGACTTCAGACTGGGACAATCCACGATAGCTGGGACCATAATTCAGGTGCGCGCAACGCCAATCTTGAAATGATGAACCAGGTCATACGCCTCGGTACGTCGATGGCCGACCTTCTCAATTCTCGCAACGCGGAATCTTCGGGCAGCCTTTCCGGCGCCTCTCAGTCTTCCGATTTCAAGGATCGGGAAGAAAAACCGCGCGAGACGACAGGGCTTTGCGACGATCGCGAGGGGCTTGAATGGAGTCCGACTGAAAAGGCCTGCCTGCAGAAGCGAGAGCGCGAGGCAACCGTAAACCTGATGTTGCAGCCACAATGAGGAGAGTCAGCATGAAACGCTTTGTTCCTACTGCGTCAGCCATAGTTCTGTCGTCGGCTTTAACGATCCCCGCCGCACTGGCGGGCGGCGTTCCGGTCATCGACGCGGCAAACTATAAAGTGGCGAAACAGACATCCGTCACCACCGATAAGATCCTTGGCACCAACAAGGAAATTCTGACCACCGTCGAAGAAACGTTGAAGGCCGTGACCGGCGATCGGGGTGGCGACGCAAACCAGATGCAGAACCTCGCCGTCGGCAATGGTTTCAGCGTTTCGTCTATGCCGTCCTTCGACAGCCTCATGTCTGGCGGCGTCCCGAATTTTGGGGGGATGGGCGGTGACGTCGGCAAAGTGGCGACGGCGTTCATCAATGGTCTGCAGCTCGTCAAAAGTCTTTCCGGCCAAGCGAACAGCGGCTTTTCTGGCGATAAGTCTTACGAGGAACTGGTGAATACGGTTCTAGGTGTCGCGGCGTTGGTAAATGGCTCGCAACAGGCGGTCCAGACACGAAAGAGCGCCTTCGAGCAGGCTGGACAGAGCATCGGCCAAGCCCAGGACATCAAGGGATCGATCGATCAGAACACACAGCTTCAGGTGCAAGCGGGCCTGACGATCAACGAGTTGATCGGCGTCATGAACGGCGCTGTGTCGTCGCTCCAGGCTGACAATCAACGTCGCCTGACCGACATCTCCAACTCGAAGAAGGCACTCAGCTACAGTGGCAACTAAATTAACCAGAACTGCGAAAGTGCTGTCGCTTGTCGTGATCACAGCCGGTGTTGCCGGTTGCGGCACGGTCAAGGAAAAGACGGCACCCTGCAAAAGACCTGCGAACCTGACGTCCTACGCACCGGATTCTCGCCAGGAATGCGGCCCGATGATGCACGTCAATGACGACGCTTCAGCGGCATTCGCGGCGATCGACTCAATGGTTGCGGAATAGGGACGGTGGGCGACGATGCAGGATTTCTTGGGCGATCTGCTGGACAGGATTGAGCAGTCGGGGGCGAACTTTTCCGAAAGGGCCTATGGAATAGTCGGCGGCGAAATCGTGCCGCTGCTCAACGTGATGTTCCTTGCGTACGTCGGCTACTACGGCCTTCAACTCTTCATGGGAACTGCGCGCGTCAGCGTCAGCGATGTCATTGGTCGCGTCGTTCGCATGCTGTTTATCCTGACACTGGTGAGCCAGTGGAGCTACTTCAACACATTCTTCTATTCCTGGCTCAACAACACGCCTGAAGACGTAGGCCGGGCGATCCTGACGGCCACCGGGACCGGAATTACTGAACCGACGAATGGCCTTTCCATGATCTGGAGGACGGCCAACGAGGCGGCCTCCGCATTTGCCGAACAATCGGGCTATTTCTCCGTGCTTCCGTCGATGGTCGGATTCCTGATCATGCTGTGTGTCGCCGTCTTCATCGCCGTGGCGCTGGCGATTCTGTTGCTCGCCAAGGTGATGATGTGGGTGTTGATCGGAACCGCGCCAATCTTCATCGCCTGCATGTTGTTCGACCAAACGCGGAACCTGGGCGTCGCATGGTTCCAACAGGTGCTTCTTTATGCGCTGATTCCCCTATTCGTCTACGTCGTCGCCGCCTTCCTGATTGCTGCCATGGATCCCGAGTTAACCAAGGTATCCAACGCCGCCAGTCAACGGCGGCTCCAGCTCAGCGACATTTCGGCTTTCCTGCTGCTTTGCTGCGCGGGCGCATTCGTCCTGATCAATATTCAGGTCCTCGCACAGGGCATTGTTGGGGGAGTCGCAGCCGGGATCGGCAACGTCGCAAGAGCGGTTGGCCGGTACACGGGTCTCACCGCGCCCTTGCAAGTGATGCAAGCCGGTAGAGGTGCTGCAGGGAGCGTTGGGAACGCCGGCATGCGGATGCGGGAGCGTCTGCACAGCGGCATGAGGGACAACATCCGCAATGCCAGCGCGGAAGCGATGCAGAACCGGATTAGCAGCAACAGCATGCCTCGCTGAGGTGCGTTGTTCACGTAAGGGCTAGATCGAAATGGCAGAAACGAAAGACGTTGCTCTCAGGAGCTATTTTCAGGACGGCGATCGCTGGGAAAACGAAATCGTCAAGAAGGCCAAGCGTTCGCGTATGCTTGCTTGGTTCGTCACGACGATTTTCGGAACGATCACTCTACTCGCCCTGGCGGCTTTGGTGATGCTGGTGCCGCTAAAGAGCTTCGAGCCTTATATCGTCGAGGTCGATAGGAACACCGGCTATATGGAGGTGAAGACGGGCCTGACCAGGCCGGCGAACCTCACCGAGCAACAGGCCGTCACTCAGGCGAACGTTGTCCGATATATCCGTGCACGAGAGGGATACGACCCGTTCGCGATCGAAGAGAATTTCGGCATCGCGGCGCTGCTGTCGACGGGCGATGCGGCCCGCGAGCTGCAGGAGCAATATAGCGCCGCGAACCCGAACAATCCGGCGAAGGTTCTCGGCAAGAATAAGCGGGTTCTGGTCGAGATCAAATCCGTGACCTTCTCGAACGCCAGCACGGCCCTAGTCCGCTTCTCGACCACGGAGAGGTCCGATACCGATTCCATCGTCCGGCATTTCATTTCCGTGGTCCGTTACCGCTACACGGACACGCCGGCCACCAATGAATGGCGCTTTGAAAATCCGCTTGGCTTCCAGGTCTATAACTACCGTCGCGACCAAGAGACGGTGACGCCAGGAGGTCAGGGATGATGAAATGCCTCCTGTTGCTGGCGGCGGTCTCCGCCGCCACCTTGACTCACGCCCATGCGGCTCAAACGCCCCGGCCAGGTAGTCTCGACGCCAGAGTGACGAGCGTCGTCTACCAGCCCAATAATGTGGTGAACGTGGCCGCGACCTACGGAATCTCGACCATGATCATCTTTGATGAAGATGAGACATTCGAGACGATTTCCCTCGGCGATACGGACAGTTGGCAGGTGGCCCCTTCCGAGAAGGGCAACATCCTGTTCGTGAAGCCCGTTGCGAAGAACGTCACGACGAACATGAACATCGTGACCACAAAGAGGATCTATTTCCTCGAATTGAACGACTACGCCCCCGACGCCGGCAAAAAGGTTTTCGGCGTCAGGTTTGTTTATCCGGAAAAGGATCTGAATGCGGCTCTCCGCAAGGAGGCGGAGTACCGCGCGGCCAATCCAAACGTTTCGAGTATCGATAAGGCCAACGTCAACATCGACTACTCGTTTTCTGGCGATCCGGCGTTAAAGCCGTCGGTGATTTTTGATGATGGAAAAAAGACGT
Source organism: Mesorhizobium sp. M5C.F.Cr.IN.023.01.1.1 (assembly GCF_003997585.1). NCBI lineage: Bacteria > Pseudomonadati > Pseudomonadota > Alphaproteobacteria > Hyphomicrobiales > Phyllobacteriaceae > Mesorhizobium > Mesorhizobium sp. M5C.F.Cr.IN.023.01.1.1. Next base: position 32,207 of record NZ_RZSU01000051.1, read on the forward strand.
TCTTCAAGTTCAATGGCCGCGTCCCCGCGATATTCGCGGTCCAGTCTGACTTTTCCGAAACGCTGCGCAACTTCCGGAAAGAGGGAGAATATCTCGTCGTCGATGGAGTGGCGACGCAATACACCCTGCGCGACGGCAACCAATGGACGTGCATTTTCAACCTTCGGAAGCCTGATTTTGGTGCCCCGGACCCTGATATTCTCGGCCCGGCACTGGATCAGAAAGCGTCCAAGCGTTGGAGGAGCGGCAACAAATGAACCGGACACCCGAATTAGAGGCCATGCTGTCGGCCGACGAAGCGGCAGTCAGCAACAAGAATGTAAAGCGTAACCAGCTCCTGGGCGGCGCTGCTCTGCTTCTCGGTGGAGTTGTGGCGGCCTATTTCGTGCTGGCCTCTCCGCAGGAGACGCCGCGCGACGTCACGGACGGCGACGAAGAGTTCAGGACCACGACATTCCGGCCGCCGTCATTCGTTCGCGAAGAGGAAAAGCCCGCTCCCGAACCGGACAACGCCGTCATCAATTTGCCGCCCCCTCCTGAGCCTGTCGAAGAGGAGGTGGACACCACGGAATTCAAGGTTCCGCCGCCTCCGGAAGTCATAGAGACGATGCCGGCGGCCGAACCTCCCGCAGAAGAATTTCCAGAGCGTTTCAAGTCAAAGCTGATTCAGCTCGACCAGGCGAACGGCGCTGAAGCGGGCAATGGTGGTCTCGGCGGAGAGGACGGCCAAGGGCTGACCGTGGCTGGCGAGGATCGGAATAGCAAATATTTGGCGGCCGCCTCCAGCATTGCCGATAGAAGGGCAAAAGCGACGCAGATTAAGCGCATCGATGCAATGATTCCTGAAGGCACCTTGATCCCGGGTATTTTGGAAACGGCGATCAATAGCGACCTCCCGGGCCAAATTCGGGCGATCACCTCCCAGGACGTTTATTCATTCGACGGCCGCCGCGTTCTCATTCCGACCGGGACACGACTGATCGGCGAATATCAGTCCGAAGTAACGCGAGGGCAAAAACGGATTTTCGTCATTTGGACGCGGCTCATCCGCGACGACGGTATGTCTGTGCGACTGAACTCGACCGGCACAGATAGCCTAGGTCGATCTGGTCTTACCGGCATTGTCGACAACAAATGGCGGGAAAGATTCGGTTCCGCAATCATGCTTTCGGTCGTCGGCGCCGGCGCGAGCTTCCTGACCGGTTACGGAAGCGACGAAGCATTCGGCGACGACAACAGCGAGGCAAAGCGAGGCGATGAGCTGGCGCGCGAAACGATCGCTGAGACCTTCTCGGATATGGCGAACCAGGCCTTGAGCGAGAACCTTCGCATTCCGCCAACCATCAGCGTCAGCCAGGGCGAGCGAATTTTTGTTTATGTGCGCCAGGATCTCGATTTCAGCGCCATGTACGACGATCCGGTCACGGAAGCGATGAACGAAATCCAGCGTGAACGTCGTGGCAGGTAACAAAGGCCGATCGGCCAGCAATCCATATTATTTCCTCGATCGTGCCCTCGAGCCGATTCGCGATTTTCTGGATGATCCGCTGGTGGTCGAAATTTCCGTCAACAGGCCGGGGCATGTCTACGTTGAGCGGCTTGGCGCCGATCACATGGAATTTCACCAGATTCCGGCGCTGTCGGCTGAGGAAATCCAGAATGTCGGCGAGCGCGTCGCCGGCGTCACCAGCCAGTTTATCAGCCGTAGCAAACCGATCCTGAGTGCCGCCTTGCCGACCGGCGAGCGCATCCAGATCGTCTTGCCGCCGGCCGCGCCGGAGGGCGGCGCGATCTCGATCCGAAAGCAGGTCGTGAACAATTTCACGCTGGAAGAATATCGGGACAACGGCTCGCTGGATAAGGTCTCTGTCGCGGTTGGTGGCCTGAGCGACATCGATCGGGAGCTCATAGCCCTCCTTCGCGCGAACAGGATCTATGACTTCATTCACACAGCCATAACCAAGCGCGTCTCGATTCTGATCAGTGGCGGCACATCATCTGGTAAGACGACGTTCCTCAACGCCTGCCTGAAGAGCGTCGATCCCCATGAGCGGATACTGACGCTCGAGGACACGCGCGAACTATTTCCGCCACAGTCTAATAAGGTTCACCTGATCGCATCGAAAGGCGATCAAGGCACAGCGGATGTGACTATCCAGAATTTGCTCGAAGCGTCTTTGCGCATGCGTCCGGACAGACTGTTCGTCGGTGAAATTCGCGGCGCTGAGGCCTTCTCCTTCCTGCGAGCTATCAACACAGGCCACCCCGGCAGCATGTCGACGGTGCATGCCGATACGCCGATGGGAGCTTACGAACAGCTCGCCATGATGATGCAGCAAGCCGGCATGTCTGCCGGATTCTCGAAGCAGGATCTCATGTCGTATATCCAAATGGTGATCCCGATCGTCATCCAGCTGCGCCGGGATGGTGGCAAGCGCGGCGTTTCAGAGATCTTCTTTGCCCGGGACGAGTCATGAGTAAGGGCTACCAGGCCATCTACCTGCTGTTCTGCGTCAGTATCGCTTTCGCCTTCTGGATGCTTGCTTACGGCCTCGGGCTGCAGCTCTGCTATAAGGACGGTAGGATCCTCGAAACGACGATCACGACCAATCCATTTGCGCCTATTCAGCAATTCTGGCTCTACAAGACCAGCCCAACACTGCAGCGGGTCGCGATCGGCTCTCTGGTTCCCGCCTTGCTCGCCGGCGGCTTGGCCGCCTATATCGGCCTCAAGCAGCAAAGCAGCCCGCTGGGCGACGCCGCGTTTCAGGACATGGCTTCGCTGCGCCGCGGCAAGTGGTTCCGCAAGCAGGGGCACATTTTCGGGCGCATCGGCCGCAATGTACTCCGCACGAAAGATGATCGTCATCATCTGATCATCGGCCCTACTCGGTCCGGCAAAGGCGCTGGCTACGTCATTCCAAACGCGCTTATGCATCACGGATCGATGGTCGTAACTGACCTGAAGGGCGAAGTATTTAAGGCGACGGCTGGATATCGCCGTCGAAACGGCAGCCAGGTTTTCCTCTTCGCCCCAGGTTCGAAAACGACAAACCACTACAATCCTCTGGACTTCATTCGCCAGGAACGCGGCAACAGGACGACCGATATCCAGAATGTGGCGAGCATCCTCGTCCCTGAAAACACCGAATCTGAAAACTCGGTGTGGCAAGCAACGGCTCAACAGGTGATGGCCGGCGTCATCAGCTATGTGCTGGAAAGCCCGTTCTATAAAGCCCGTCGTAACCTCGGGGAGGTGAATTCGTTCTTCAACAGCGGCGTCGATCTGCAGGCGCTCATGAAGTTCATCAAGGAGAAAGAGCCCTACCTGTCAAAGTTCACTATGGAGAGCTTTAACGCCTACCTCTCGCTTTCCGAACGGGCCGCCGCTTCGGCATTGCTCGACATCCAAAAGGCTATGCGGCCATTCAAGAATGAACGCATCGTAGCGGCAACCAATGTCACTGACATGGATTTGCGTGCGATGAAGCGCCGGCCGATCTCGATCTATCTCGCACCGAATATCACCGACATTACGCTGTTGCGCCCTCTCCTGACGCTGTTCGTGCAACAGACGATGGACATACTGACGCTTGAGCACGATCCCAATTCCCTGCCGGTCTATTTCCTTCTCGACGAGTTTCGCCAGCTCAAGAGGATGGACGAAATCATGACGAAGCTGCCCTACGTGGCCGGCTACAAAATCAAGCTCGCCTTCATCATCCAGGACCTCAAAAATCTCGATGAAATCTATGGCGAAACGTCGCGTCATTCGCTCCTTGGAAATTGCGGCTATCAGCTCGTCCTTGGTGCGAATGATCAGGCGACGGCGGAATATGCGTCGCGTGCCCTTGGTAAGCGCACCATCCGCTATCAATCGGAATCGCGCACTATCGAGCTAGTCGGCCTGCCCCGCCGCACGAAAGTCGAGCAGATTCGCGAACGGGATCTAATGATGCCGCAGGAAATCCGGCAAATGCCGGAAAGAAAGATGATCCTGCTCGTCGAAGGCCAACGGCCCATTTTCGGCGACAAGCTACGCTTTTTTGAAACGCAGCCGTTCAAATCGGCTGAAGCATTTTCGCAGGCCCACACGCCGGAAGTCCCGCAGATCGAATATTTGCCAGTCAAGCCAGTGCCGGCGACGACACCGGAATATGCCCGCGCCGGCCATGCCCATGAAGAGGCGAACATTCCAGCTATAGCGGCGACGGACGTGAAACCAGCAGCGGCGCCCGCATCTGTCGCATCGGCCGCGATCGTGCACGAGAAAGAACCGGAAGCGAAAGCATCGTCGCCGTCCGCAAGTAGCCGCACCGTTAACCCGATGGCGCTGCGCTCAAAACCAAAGTCCGTAACGAAAGCTTCCCGCGCGGGCATTGAAGGCTCGAAACAGGACGTCGCGGCGATCGAGAACAAGATCAAATCAGTCGAGGAGGCGCTGAAGCCTAGCGCGGAGAGACTGAAGGAATCAGTGGCGCGGAAGGTCGAAAAGATTGGCGACAAATCTCCGGCGAAGCGCCGAAACTATCTCGATATCTTTTCGGCAACGGTCCCCGATCCGATCGACATTGGCCTGATGGCTGAGCTTGAATAAAAGAGGGCCGCTGGTGCAATTGCCGCCCTTCAGTAGCCTTCAGGCAAGCGCCGAGCCGGGTGGAAAGTTCCCGTTGCTGCCCTTAATCTAAACGCGCAGGAAGCGCCATGAGCGGACGTATAGGCAGGCTGCGTGACGAGTTGCACGATAGGCGTCGTCGAGCACATTATGGTCATTCCGCCGCAAAAGATCGCGTAGCCTTTCCCGCCCGATCGGTCTAAGGGTCGGCGCGCCGCCACGACACCCAAGCCGATATGACACCACGCGATTTCCATCTACCCGGCCGCTCGCCCGTTTACGCGCGCGAAGGAATGGCCGCGACCTCCCATCCGCTCGCAAGCATCGCGGCGGTCGACGTACTCAAGGCTGGCGGCACGGCCGCCGATGCTGCCGTGGCGGCTGTCGCGACGCTATGCGTAGTCGAGCCGGCGATGACCGGCATCGGAGGGGACTGCTTCTGCCTCGTGGCGAAGCCGAATGCGCCGGTATGGGGCTACAACGGTTCGGGCCGTGCGGCGTGTGCTGCCACGACCGAGCGGATGCTCGCGGCGGGCCTGCCGCGCAAGATTCCGGCGACATCGCCGCACGCCGTTACGGTGCCGGGCGCGATCGAGGCGTGGGCGGCGATCCTCAAGGCGCACGGCCGATTCGGTCTCGACAAGGTGCTGCAGCACGCCATCCGCCACGCCGAAGATGGCTTCCCGATCGCACCGCGCGTAGCGGCCGACTGGGCCACGATGGTCGACAAACTCACGCGGCATGCCGGCTCGGTGAAGCACTTTCTGGTCAACGGGAAATCGCCCGAGGCCGGACATGTGATGCGCCTGCCGGCGCTCTCCGCGACCTTGAAGGCGATCGCGTCGGGCGGCGCGAAGGCGTTCTACGAGGGCGCGATCGCAGCCGACATTGCCGCGACCGTTCAGGCCGCAGGCGGGCTGCTCGCGGCGGAAGACCTCGCACGCCACAAGGGCGACGTCGTTGAGCCGATCTCGACAAACTATCGCGGGCTCGATGTCGTCGAGCTGCCGCCCAACGGGCAGGGGCTGACCGCGCTGGTGCTGCTGAACATCCTCGAGCAGTTCGATCTGAAGAGTCTCGATCCGATGGGTGCGGAGCGGCTGCATCTCGCGCTCGAAGCCGCGCGGCTCGCGTTCGGCGTACGCGACACGCACATCGCGGATCCTGCCTACATGCGTGAGCCGGTCGCAGGGCTGCTCGACAAGTCCTTTGCGAAGAAGCTCGCGAAGTTGCTTGATCCCGGCAAGCGCGTGCCGCTGCCGAAGTCGCCCGCGCCGTCGAGCGATACGATCTATCTCACGGTCGTGGACCGCGACCGCATGGCGGTGTCGCTGATCAATTCGCTCTACTCTAGCTTTGGTACTGGCATCTGCACCGAGAAGACCGGCGTGATGCTGCACAATCGCGGAACGGGATTCGTGGTCGAGCCGGACCACCCGAACACCATCGCGCCGAGCAAGCGACCAATGCATACAATCATTCCGGCGCTCGCCATGCGCAACGGGCGCTGCACGATGTCGTTCGGCGTGATGGGAGCGGACTTCCAGCCGATGGGTCACGCGCACGTCATCACTAGCATGGTCGACTACGGGATGGACATTCAGCAGGCGATCGACGCGCCTCGCGTATTCTATGTGGACGAGGTCACCGAGGTTGAGCGCGGCGTGCCGGAAGAGTCGGTCGCCGGACTGAAGTCGCGCGGACACAACGTCGTGCTCCGCCCGCTGCCGCATGGCGGCGGGCAGCGCATCGTTATCGACTGGGAGAAGGGCAACCTGATCGGCGGCTCTGACCCGCGCAAGGACGGCTGCGCGATCGGTTACTAGACCGGGGCTTCGCTGCGCACCCGCGCGTCTGGCGCGATTGTCGATGGCAATGCGTTGAGCTTCTCGATGGCGAAGCCCGCGGTCTGCTCGGCGTCTGGATGGTATGCAATTGCTCTCATCTGAAAGCGGTCCGGCAGTGTACCGACGCTCTCGTGAACGAGTCTATCAGTCCGACCCCGGCCTACCTCGTAGGAAAGTTCAGGAACGGATCATGAGCACTGGAGCACTGGTCGCGGCCAATGTCCTGCTTCTGGCAAGAGCACCGGCTCAAGAAAGTCAGCTGCTGGTTGCGGTGAAGGTCCGCTTTCCGAGCAAATTTAAGCCGGGAATGTCCCGACTAGGGTCAAGGGTGTGAATTCAGCGATGGCGGGCGAACTTCCGCAACGGGGTCGACTGTTACGATTGCGCGAACAGGCACTCGAGGTCTGCTATCCGGCGTCAAGGGTCATTCCACCCATACGGTTCAGGGCAAAACACCCTCTCCCCGCAAACGACCCCTAGAACGGCAGAAAACTGGCGATATGAGCGATTGTCTCACCGCCCCAATTTATGGCGGCATGATACCAGCCTAGGGCCGTCTCATAGGCGACTTGCAACGCCCCAAGAAAAAACACGAAGCAGATAACGAAGCCAAGCACCTTCCCGAATCCTTCGTCGCCCTTAGGATCGTTGCTCTGGATTACGTAGTCTTGCCGATGATTGTTCAACATGATGATCGCCTAACGTTCCCGATCGTCGCGGTCGCGTTCCCTCTTTTCCAGTTCCTCCCGCTCCAGCTCCTCGAGTCGAGGAATATGCTGCTGCGCGGGATCGGTCCGTGTTGTTTCACCACCGCGCTGGGCGGCTTCCTTGTCCTTGTAAACTTGATCTTGCAGACGATTTGTAGCGTCGACCGTTGAAGGCGATTCGTGAGCCTCGGTGTCATTGGGCTGTCGCTCCGCCTCTTCGTTGCGAAGATCGCGCTGCTGTTCGGCAACAGTATCGACGTTCGCCGACGTCTTGTCCTTCTCTCCCTCTGGCCGCTGTGCGTCCTTCTCGACCTGGTCGATGGCGCGCTGGAGGTCCGGATCCTGCTCGGCCACTTCGCGAATGTAAGTGTTGCCCTCGATCGCGAGGCGCGCTGCGCGTGAAATCGCCTCGTCCTGCTGCTGCTCAATTCTAGCCCGCAACTGCTCCGTCTCTTCACGCTCCTTTTCACTTATGGCGTATGTGTAGCCACCGGTCTCAGGATCGTGAACTGGTTCCGATTTCTCCAGATCGGCCAGCATCGTGGCGGCCGCATCGATCTCCATCAGGACATCATTTGCGGCTTCAACAATCGCTTCGCCGTGCTTGGTGATCGCAGCTTCCCACTGTTCGTTCACCTCGCCTCGCTGATCGCGCCGTTGATCCTCGTTACCCTGTTCTGCCACAGCCTCGTTGCGCTGCTCATGAAGCTGCATGAGCTCGCGCCGCTGGTTGACGTGTTCGCGCGCTAAGGTCGCAATCTCGTCAAAGTCGCTCCGATCGTCCGGAGCGACGCTGCGCTCCAGTTTGAACAAGGCCGTTTCGACCTTCTTTTCATAAGCCTCGAAATCTGTCCGTGATGTCTCGCGCAATTCGTCACCCTCCAAAACCAGGTTTTGTACTGTTACCAGATTGGCGCGGAATTTTGACCCGAAATCTGCATGTACGATATTGGAGGTCGCTTCTGCCTCTCCGGCCGAAAGCCCGGATATCAATTGATCCCGCTGCTGAGCGGCATAGGCGACTATGCTTCGGTCACCGCTGGCAAGGGCAATCTTCTGCCAGCTTTGTGTAGCCTTTACGGTATACTCCCGGCTCCTTTCGCTTTTGGCTAAGGCTCTCCGGCCGTTCCGTTTAGCCTCATATCTCGCCTGCGCTGCCTCGCTCGTGCCGATATGTTCAGTGCGCCCTTCCCGGTTGACTGGGCGCACCTGGTTGCGCGTGAAAGCTGGGGGACTGGCGAACTCCCGGCGATCGGTCATTTCCATGGCAATGCCATGATCCCGGGCCTTTTCTGCCATCGCCTCCCGCCATTGCCGGAACACCGCCGGCGTCGTCTCGATCCGGTCACCGGATTCTGATTTCATGGTGACGATCGCGTGGGTATGAACGTGGGGGCGCTTTCCGCCCTCCCCTGCCTCCTTTGGGTCATTGGCGGGGTCGTGCATCGCGAACACATAGCGATGTCCGGCGAACTGATCCGCAAGGAAGTCACGAACGGCGCCCTCGAAAGCCGCGACATCCGTTCCAGCCCTGGCCGACATGATGAGGTGCATCACATCGCGGCTTTTTCTGCTGTGCAGATCCGCTCGCCATTCTTTTTGCACCAGGTCGCCCGCGGCCTTGTCGTCCGCGACAGGCTGGCCTCGATCGTCACGGACATCGCCATCGTGACTTTCGACCAAGTCCCGCAACTTGCTCGAACCGTACTCGACACCGTTGCCATACCCCTGAAACGAGAATTGGGCGGCCGCTTCGCGCGCAGCCGCACTTGCATCGTATCGGACCTGAATGATGCCGGCCGCCTTTTGATCACCCGTCAACCGCTCCCCCTGCCCGCTCCTGAGAACGACGACGCCTTGCACGGTCATCGAGTCATCGTCGTTCTTCTCGACGGCATAGGCAAAGCGCCGGTCGCCAAACCCGCTGGTAAGGCTGCTCCTCACCAGCTCATGCATCTCATCGTCGGACGCAAAAGCATTCGCTGTGATCTCCACGGTGAAACGGCCGATGTCCCGGCTCTCGGTTCGGTTCTGAAACAGATGATCCCAATCGGCCCGGATGCCGGCAAGGTCCTCACGGCTTCGCATGCGCTCGCCGTTTTCGTTCTCCACGGAAAGCTCGCCGCCGCGCGAAACGTAATTCAGCATCGCCCCGACCCGCGCCCCGCCGCCATAGGACGCCATTTTGACAACGGCCGGCTGGCTTCCCTGCGCCACTGCCGCAAGCCGGACTTGCATCGGCCGAGCCGCCACCGAAGCTTTTGCCGTCGTGCCGTGCATACTCTTCGACGCGGCGCGGCCGCCACCTCCGCCGCCACCCGCTGCGCCAAGCTCGGCCAGCGCCTTCATGCGCCGCCGCAATTCTTCCTCGGCCGTAGATCGTCCCCCGCCAAGCGATAGCTCATGCAGCAGCGCCGCGCGCCGCTGCTCCCATTCGCTGGTGAACGCGCCGAAGAAGAGTTCCAAGCCCCTACCCCTCCCCTCGCCGCTTGTGCCCGGCGCGCTTCGATAACGAACGCAGCTCGGTCATCACGGCCGCTTGGACGCGCTGCACATTCGCGAGGTTGATCTCGAGCTCGCTCGGATGAACGCTCTTGCCGCTGTTTATCGATCGCGCGACCTGGTTCAGGTTGACGCCTATCGCGCGCATGTCCTCGAGCAACAACGCCATCACGAGGCGATCGTCCTTTGTCAGCACCGGCCGGACACCCGCACCCTCGATAATCAGCGATCGGAAAAATCCGGAAACCGTCATGTCAGCCGCCTGGGCGGCCTTTTCGATCGCCGCATATTCGTCCGCGCTGACGCGAGCATGCACCATGCGTTCCTTCCGGTCCGGCTCGAGCCGGACCTCGAATTTCACGTCGTCCATTTGGCCTTGGGCCCCTCTCTCTGGCGCTTGCGGCAGGCATCGAGGGCTTGTTCCTCGATCGTCAGGAAAACGTCGCACATTTTTCCGTATCCTGCCACTCTCAATAGAGGTGAAATTCGCATTTAATGGGGGAAATCGTCGAGCGGAATCAAACATGCTCGACCTATTGAAACGATTGGCAGGCCTTCGCCCTGCCCCTTCAAAACGCTAAAACGCTCTCCAGGGTTCACCTCCAGGACCGCTTTGTCGGCCTTTGTGTGCCCCTCGTACTCGTCCGCAAGGGACGCTCCGCTCTCCGCCCTTGCAGACTGCGTGCGAGCAGCACAGACGTCCTCTCACGCGGCTCCGGGGTTCACCACACTAAGCAGAACTCCCAAGAAGGCGCGCCCCAGCTAGGCCCTCTCAAGCGTTCGCGGTCCTTTGGTCATTTCCACACGCAAAAACCACACGACCTGTAGGTGTGTGACGAAACCACTTGCCATTTCCCCACGCTGTAAACGCACGACCTGGACGTGGTGTGTTTACATGATATAGTTGTGTATCGTGGGTTTGATTGGTCATGGGCCATTTTGGTGCGATGTTTTCGCAGGCTGTGGCCGATTATTCGCATGGTGTGTTGAAGCAGGCTATTTGAGTAGCATAGGGCGTTCACCCTAAGTCGTTTCCTGCGCGAGCGCGCAGAGATCGAGCCGAAAAAGACTTTGCGCCCTGGCGAAGGGAGTTACCGACAATGCCAGTTTGTATTTCAGCGGTGAGCGGTAAGGGAGGCGCCGGCAAGACCACAGCAGTCATCTTGATTGCCGGCGAATATGCTCTTCAGGGACGGCGCGTTCTGCTGATCGATGCCGACGGCCGGCAGAATCTCCATGAGTGGTGGAAGCGCTGCGAGGCGAAGGACAACATGCCCGATGGCATCGATCTGGTGACGGCCGCGCGACAAGAAACGATCCAGCAGGTCCTCGATGCTGAAGCAAGCAAATATGACGTGGTGATCATGGATTCACCCGGTCAGGACAGCGTGGTGCGCGACACCATTATCCGGAGTTCTCATCTGATCCTCACGCCGATCCAACCGAACCAGGATGAGATTAAGGCGGCAGGCGAAGCTGCCCAAGCCGCAGCGGAGATTGCCGATCAGACCGGGTACATGATTCCGCAGGCCAACTTCGTCACTCGGTTAACAATTCCGGCTCGCAATCTTGAGGCGTATCGCTTGATCAGGCCGTTCGTGAACAACCTCCGCGAAAATGGCTACGACTCCTATTTGCTCGATACCGAGCTTCTGGAACGCAACTGCTATCGCGAGCTCCGAAGCGGCTACGGAACACTGCAAATGCTCGAACTGACGGAACCCGTGAAAAAGGCAAGGGCGGAAGTTGTGAGCCTGGTCGGCGACGTCGAGAGGCTTCTGACGAGTTCCCTTAAGGACGTAGTCAATGGTTAAGAGACAAACGACTGTTTCGGATTTCCCCGTCGCGCCGCGCCGGCCCAGGCCGGGCGCGGCCAAGCCAGCCGGTGAAGTCGCGCCACGTCGGGGCGAAACTGCAGGGGCGCCAGTCAACGTTGAACCGGACACAGCCCCGCAGACGGCAAAAGAGGAAGAAGACTGGGCGCCAACGTCCCTGTTATCCTCCACGGAGGCTGAACGCCGAGAGCGGTCGACGACACGCGCTTTGGAGCGTGAGGATTCGCGGATCCGGCTTCGCGATCTGAAGCGAGCTCGCGAGCGTGAATCGAAGCACTTTGTGAACGTGCCGCTGGATTACGAGACAAAGAAGCGGCTCGAAAAGGCCGCGCACGAAAACGACCTGAAGATGACCGTCATTATGAAGGCGGCTATCGACCAGTATCTCCGCGATAACGGCTATTAGGAGCTGAGGTCATTTGCTCTTGTGCGAGTGGTGGAGCAGAGAGACTGATGTGGCATCCGAGGTCGTGGAGCCTGCGCACCAAGCGTCGGATGGCGTTGTCGCGATGGCGCCGATCGAAGTGCTGCGGACCGAGGTCGTGGTAAGGCACGCCGTCGCGGAGCATGAAGTAGGCGGCGGCGAGCATCGAAGCGGCGACGGCCAGGATCGCCTTCTTTGCCCCGCTGATCCCCGGCATGGTCGTCAGCAGGCGGGCACGCTCGCGGATCGGCGCCAACGGCCAGCCGCTCGGAATCGCTCTCGCCGCCGATGATCTCTCGCGCACGAGTTGCTTGCGGGTGCGTGTCAGATCGCGCAGTTCCTGGATTGCTGCCGGCGGCACGAAGCTTGCCCGGATCAGCCCGTGCGCCAGGAGATCGGCGATCCACATGGCGTCGTTGACGTCGGTCTTGCGGCCGGGGACGTTCTTGATGTGCTGGGCATTGGCCAGGATCAGCGCGAAGTCGTCCTCCAGAATGTGCCAGACCGGCCGCCAGTAGATACCCGTCGCCTCCATGGCGACATGCGTGCAGCCATGCGACCTCAGCTACTCGGACAGTTCCAGCAGCTCTCGCGTCGTCGTGGCAAAACTACGGGTCTCGCGATGCGGCGGCGACGAGACGCAACGCACACAGGCCACGACCGTGTCCTTGTGAACGTCCAGCCCCGCGCAGCGCGGATAGAGCACGTCCATGGTTTCTCCTCCTTTGCGGTGCGACGCCGGGCAGCAAATCTACCGCACAACAGTGCGGGTCGACCACAGGCCAGCTTCATCCTTCGGGGTCGGGCCTGTCCGATGGTGAACTACTGAGAATGATGGGCCGCGGCTTCCTGTTTGGAATAGCTATCGGCATCGGTATCGGCATCTACGCCGCGCCGATGCTCGGCCGGCCGAGCATCGGCCTTGGCGAGATTTCGCAGGTCATTTTGGCTACCGTGAAAGGCCCCGATCGCATACCCGATAAGGCTACATGGCCGACCAGTGAACAGGCGAAATCCGAACTCTTCCGCATATCCAACTGGGATATATCCAAGTACGGCGATGGATCGACGGTTAGCGTGAAGCGGTGTATAAGGATTGATGAATATTCGATAGCTTGCGAGCTGTCGGCGCATCTTGGTTGGATCGAAGGTGAAAAATGCGTGGAATCAGTGTTTGAGGGCGCGTCAGACCGTTGGACGATGGTCGCAGCAAAGAACCGCTAATGCCCTTGCAGCCGTACGCCGTATCATATTCGATCCCTTCCAAGAGCTCGGAGGGCTATCCGTGCGCAGCAGCGTCGACCGCCCTCCTGAATCCCAGAATGGGTAAGGGAAAAGCCAGTTCTGGGGATTGGAACCAATACCAGGTGTAATCAATTTGGT
>NZ_RZSU01000052.1:0-44170 GCF_003997585.1 Mesorhizobium sp. M5C.F.Cr.IN.023.01.1.1
TTCGGGATGGGTGTGCTCGAGATAGAAGCCGGTGCCCATGACGATCTTCAGGCCGGACATGCGGCTGATGCGGGCGAGCTTCTCCGGCTCGCGGCCGATGCCGATATTGGTCGCGTCGACGACGGTGTGGCCGCCCAGCGCGCGATAGCGTTGCAGCTCAGACAGCGCCAGGTCGCTGTCGTCGAGCGAAACATTGTCGCGGTTGGCGTAAGGGTTCATGCGCAGTTCGCCGATGATCTCGATGTTCACCGGCTGCTCGGCGAGCGCCAGGTCGTCGGGATGACAGGGACATTTCCAGCTGCGCGCACCATCGAGCAAGATGTGCTCGTGCATCAAGGTAATGCCCATTTCTTCGACCGGAAGGGGGCCGAGCACGGTCATCACCTGGCCGGTTTCGACCCCGATCGCCAGCCGCTGCCTGGGAGCTGCGTCATCGAAGAGATCACTCATAGGCTCAACGGCTCCGTACGGCGCCGCGGAACAGGCGGAAGTTCAGCCAGATGGCGATCAGGATGATCGTTCCGGTCACGATCGGCGTCAGGAAGGGCGACAGATGCGCCAGGATCAGGCCGTTGCCGATGACGGCCACGGTAAGCGCGCCGAGCACCGTGCCGATAATCGTTCCGCGGCCGCCGAACAGGCTGGTGCCGCCAAGCACGACGGCAGCGATCACTTCGAGCTCAAAGCCTTGCCCGGCGTTCGACGATCCGGATCCGAGCCGGGCCGCAATGATGATCCCCGCAAGTGCTGCCGCGGCGGCGGAAATCACGTAAACGAAAAGCGTCGTTAGCCGCGTGTTGACGCCGGCGCGTCTAACCGCTTCGGCGTTGGCTCCAATGCCGGTCACGTAGCGGCCGAACGGCGTCTCGTTGAAGGCGATATAGGCAATCGCAAGGATCGCCAGTGCGATCAGCGCAGGCGCCGGCACGCCAAGAAACCAGGCGCGGCCCAGCACCGTGAAAGGGCTTCCCGGCTCGATGGGGATCGAGTAGCCGCCGGTGATCAGCAGCGCCACGCCACGGATCACCGAAAGCCCGGCAAGCGTGACGATGAAGGCCGGGATGCCCTCATAAGCAACGAAATAGCCTTGCACCGCGCCTAGCAAGGCACCCAGCGCAAGCATGGCCAGGATGACCACCGGCCATGGCAGGCCCAGCTGCAGCAGTGTCGCCGACAACGTTGCCACCAGCGCCAGCACGGAGCCGACAGAAAGGTCGATGCCGCCCGTGGTGATGACGAAGGTCATCGCTGCGGCGACGATCAGCAGCGGGGCCGACTGCCGCAGGATGTTCAGCAGATTGGGCGACGTCAGAAATGCGTTCGTCGTCACCGAGAAGATGACGCAAACCACAAGAAAGAACAACGCGATCGACACGACACTGCCATTGGCGAGCACCGCATCTCGCCATGTGCCTTCGCGAACCCTTCGAGACTGAGCGGAGTGGGTCGAACTCACGTCGCTCATGCTGGCGCTCCATCGCGATAGGCGTTGGTGGCCGAACGAGCGCTGAATTTGCGGCCCACGATCAGGTTGACGACATCTTCGATATTGGTTTCGCCGATCAGCCGCTCGGCGACGTTGCGTCCTTCGTACATGACCTGAATGCGGTCGCATACGAGGAACAGATCCTGAAGGCGGTGGGTGATCAGAATAACGCTGACGCCGCGGGCGCTCACGGCGCGGATCAGGTCGAGCACAGCCTCGACCTCGGCGACGGCAAGCGCTGCCGTCGGCTCATCCATAATCAGCACGGACGGCTCGAACGAGGCGGCGCGGCCGATCGCGATCGACTGTCGCTGTCCGCCGGACAGGTTCTCGACCTTGAGCCGCGTGTCGGCGATAACGATGCCGAGTCGATCGAGCATCTGGCGCGTCTGTTCGTGCATGCGCTTCTTGTCGAGAAAGGAAATGCCGGCGATGCGGCGGCGCGGCTCACGGCCGAGAAAGAGATTGCCGGCGACATCGACCGTGTCGCAGAGCGACAGATCCTGATAGACCATCTCGACGCGCGCTGCACGCGAATCCGCCGGCGAGTTGAAGGTCACCGGCATGCCATCGATCTCGATCGTGCCGGCATCGGGAACCACCGCCCCCGACAGCACCTTGCTCAATGTCGACTTTCCCGCGCCATTGTCGCCGACCAGTCCCAGGACCTCGCCCGGCTTCAGCACCAGCGACACATCATCGAGCGTCTGGATGGCGTTGTAGCGCTTTGAGATGCCGCTCATCCGCACCCGATAGGTCTCGCTACTGCTCATCTTGAATCCCACGGGATTTGCAAAGCGTCCGCGGCGTAGCCTCAAGCGGCGCCGCGGACCGGTCATCGACGCAGTTTACTGGAACATCGCGCGGTATTGCTCGACATTGTCCTTGGTTACAATGGTCACCGGAATATTGATGATCGGCTCGACCGTTTCGCCCTTCTTGAGCTTGATCAATGCCTCGACCGCGGCTTTGCCTTCGCCGGCCGGATCCTGCTGGACGACCGCTGCAACCCACCCATCGTCAATGCCCTGAATGACCTGCTTGGTTAGGTCCCAGCCGAACACCTTGACGTCGCCGGTGCGGCCTTGGCTGGTTACGGCCGAAACAGCGCCGAGCAACGCCGGCTCGCCGGTCGCATATAGCGTCGTCATGTCCGGATTGGCGGTCATCAAATTCTCCGAAGCGCTCATTGCGGTCTCCTGAACATTCTGGCCGTTGACCGTGTCGAGGAAGGTGATCGCCAAGCCGCTGTCAGTGACCGCCTTCTTGAAACCGTCGAGCCGCTGGTTCTGGATGAACGAATTAAGCGCGCCGACAATGCCGATCTTGGCAGTGCCGCCCATCTCCGATTTGACATGGTCGGCGTAGAATTTGCCGATATCCTCGCCAGCCTTGGCGTTGTCGACACCGATGAACGCAACGTTGTCGCCGTCGGGAATCTGCGCGTCGATGGCGATCACGGGGATGCCGGCCGCCTTCGCGGCGGTGATTGCAGGCTTGACGCCGTTCACGTCGATGGCGACTAAAATGATGCCGTCGACTTTCTGTGTGATGTAGTTCTCGATCGCGTCATTTTGCGCGCTCGGCACGTTGTTGGCATTGAAGATGACCAGCTTGGCGCCTGCGGCGTCGGCCGCCTTCTGCGCGCCCTCATTGATCTGGTTGAAGAACAGGGCCTGCTGGTTGATGTTGACGAGAGCGAACGTATCGGCGAACGCCGATCCCATCGCGGTCGAGCAAATGGCGATGACGGCGGCGCAACGGAAGAGAAGTTTGAACGGACGCATTTACGGTTCCCCTTGCTTGCGGGCCAAACCTGTTCGGCTGGTCCCATTGGTGCTACAGGCACGGGGCAACATTCAAGAGACTTGAATACTTGTCAACGAATTTGATCTCTGAGCCCGTCAGAACGTCGCCGGCGTGTTGACCCAGAAAATGCTGGCTCTCTCCTTGCCGATGTTGCGGTAATGGTGCGGCAGCTCCGACCTGAACACGAACGCATCGCCAGTGGCGAGATCATGGCTCTTGCCATCGACGATCAGCTTGATCCGGCCAGCGAGCACATAGCCGACTTCCTCGCCGACATGCTGGATGGGACCTTCGCTCTCGCCGTCCGCCTCGATATGATGGATATTGCACTGCAGCAGGTGACCAGGCGAATACGGAATGATGCGCTCAAGCGAAATGCCCTCGCCGCGCCTCAGCGCGTCGAGCGAGATCAATGGCCGCGCGCCTGCGCGGAACACGATCGCCTCGTCGTCGTCGACCTGTTCGAACATCCAGCCGATATTGGTCCCCAGAACTTCGACCAGGCGGTGAAGCATGGGCAGGGATGGCGAAGCCTTGCCGTTCTCGATCTTGGACAAAAGGCTTTCAGAGCAGTTCGCAGCGGTCGCCAGCGTCTTCAGCGTCATGCCCCGTGTCTGCCGGGCGAGGCGCAACCGCGTTCCAAGCCGCGCGGCATTTACGGTGGCGTCCGCTTCAGACTCTGGCCGTCGCCGATCGATTTTGTTCATCCGTTCGCCAACCATTCAACAGTCATGGGACAACTGTCGCGCGAGCAAAAGACAGCGGCGACCGATTTGCAAGCGATGATTTGTCAATTTCGATGCTGCAGTGCCTCGACCGGTTTTGATAGCACGGATAAAGCAACTCAGCGTCAAACACTCGCCTTCTATGGCGACATCGGCCGTCCCCCGTTCAACCCAGCGCTGACTGGAACAAAAAGCGTTCCTGCGTTGTTCTCCAACCGTCCTGATGTTCGACGGCTGGTTCATACGCCGGCCAGGGGCAATCCCCGCGGCAGGCGCTTGGCCGGCACGCGAAGAAGGGATGGCGATGGATCCTGACGATCTCAACACGGAACGGATCGCCACTGTGTTCGGCGGAACAGGCTTTCTCGGGCGCAGGATCGTGAAGCGGCTCCTTGAAAGAGGCTTCACGGTCCGCGCCGCATCCCGCCACCCGGCTCGTGTGGGCCCGGTCTTTTCTTCGACTGCAAGGATGCCCGAAGCCGTCGAGGCGGATATATTGAATGCGTCCTCGATCGGCTCGGCCATTGCCGGATCACAGGCGATCGTGAATGCTGTCAGTCTTTATGTCGAGCAGGGCGCGCAGACGTTTGAACGCGTGCATGTGAAAGCTGCCGCTGATCTCGCCGCTGCGTCGCGCGATGGCGGGGTAGACCGGTTCGTTCAGATTTCGGGGATCGGCTCCGATCCTCAATCGGATTCGAAATATATTGGGGCACGTGGGCGCGGAGAAGAGGCGGTGGCGAGCGCATTTCCCGGCGCCTTCATTGTTCGTCCCGCCGTCATGACAGGACCTGACGACGTTTTCCTCACGACGATTGTGAGGCTGATACGTCTCCTGCCGGTCTATCCGCTGTTCGGCGATGGTGGCACACGGCTTCAGCCGGTCTATGTGGCAGACGTCGCAGAAGCAGTGAGCCGGCTGGTCGACGGGCGAAACCACAATGGTTCATCGATATTCGAATTCGGTGGCCCGCGCATCTACACCTATAAGGAACTGCTTCGGGAGATCGCCCGACAGCTCGATACTCATATCAGGCTGATGCCGCTGCCGTTTGCGGCGTGGAACGCATTGGCTGGCGTCGCGGAATTCCTTCCGGCCGCCCCGATAACGCGCAACCAGGTCGATCTTATGCGTCACGACAATGTGGCATCAATAGACGCGCCAGGCCTGAAGGAACTCGACATCGAGCCGCGGGGCATCGACGAGGTGATCCGCTTGATCGAACAGCGCGCGTGATGCCGGCCAACGCTCGTCTCCTCCTTAGGAAGAACCTATGATCCTGACGGGAACCTATCGCCAAGCAGCAGGTTGGTCGAGATTGCGCCAATGAAGGAGGAAAAGAACTATGGCCAGATGCGATCAATGTGGGAATGACTACGACAAGGCTTTCGAAGTGAAGGTGGCCGCGGAAACCTATACGTTCGACAGCTTCGAATGCGCAATCCAAAAACTTGCTCCGGTCTGTCCGCATTGCGGATGCCGGATCATCGGACATGGCGTTGAACAGGATGACATTATCTACTGCTGCGCACATTGCGCCGCGGAGGAGGGCGCGAGCGCGCTGACCGATCGCGCACCTTGATGCAACGCTACCAGGATCATGGCCGCCAAGAGCCAGGAACGTCGCTCGACGCGGGCTTATTGGCAAGCATGGAAGTTCAGCATTCAGAAGCGTGTTAGCAAAGCCGTGATCAGCGAAAGCAACTAAAGGGCGGGTTGGCCGTTCTGATCAGCCGCAGTAGCGGCGGGGCACCCGAAGACATGACTACGCCGCAAATCCTGTCGTTCGCCGTTACCTTCGTGATGATGGCAGCGTTCGTATGGGGTCGGTATCGATATGACCTGGTCGCAGCTGCGGCACTGTTGCTTGCACTCGCGGTTGGCATTGTGCCTTTTGACGAAGCCTTTAGCGGGTTCAGCGACGACATCGTGATCATTGTTGGCAGTGCGCTGCTGGTGAGCGCCGGCATAGCCCGCTCGGGCATCATGGAAGTTGCCATCAAGCGCTTTGTTCCGAACATATCGGGCGTTCGGCCGCAACTGGCGCTGCTGGTTATCGTGGTCACGATCCTGTCTGCCTTTGTAAAGAATATCGGTGCGCTGGCTATCATGATCCCGATAGCCTTCCAGTTCGCGCGCCGGTCAAGCGTTTCACCCTCGATATTCCTGATGCCTATGGCGTTCGGGTCACTGCTCGGTGGACTCATGACGCAGGTGGGGACATCTCCCAATATCGTTGTCTCGCGTGTGCGGGAGGAACTGACCGGCACCGCCTTCACAATGTTCGACTTTACACCTGTTGGAGCCGCCCTGGCCGCCGCCGGAACGATCTTCCTGCTGCTTTTCTATTGGCTGTTACCGGTGCGCGAAAAGCTCGGCGGGTCGCTGAATGAAGCCATCAACATCAAGAATTACCTGACAGAGGCCCGAATTGTAAGCGCTTCCACGGTGCTCGGGAAAACCGTCGCAGACCTCATTAAGCTTTCCGGCGGCGATGCTATCGTGACGTCGATCCTGCGCAACCGCACGATGCGGATGACGCCACTGCCCGACGTTGTCCTCAAGGTGGACGACATTCTGCTGCTCGAGGGCGACCCAGAGGCGTTGGATCGCCTTGTCTCCCAGGGCAAACTCAGCGTTACGGGCGATAGGGTCGGTGGTGACGACACCAACAGCGAGATGGTAGCTATCGAAGCTGTGATCGGTGAAAGCTCCTCTTTGATCGGCTGGTCAGCCCAGCGCCTTGCCCTTTACGACCGCTTCAATGTCAACCTTTTGGCCGTCAGCCGTCACGGCGAGCGCCTCGACCGCAGGCTGGCCGAAATCCAGCTAAGGCTCGGCGACGTCATCGTGTTGCAGGGAAATGCAGCCACGATACCCGAGATACTGCGTGAACTCGGCTGCCTGCCGCTCGCAGAAAGGGCTATCCTGCTTGGTAGCGTGCGCAAGGGTATCGTGCCGGTAACGATCCTTGCTCTCGCTATGGTGGCGACTGCATTCGGGCTGCTCCCAGTCTCCGTCGCTTTCTTCGCGGCCGCGGTCGGGATGGTGCTTTTCAAGGTCATCCCGGTCCGGGAGGTCTACCAATCGCTGGATGGTCCAATCCTTCTTATGCTCGCCGTTCTCATTCCAGTGAGCGATTCGCTACGCAGTACGGGGGCGACAGGCGTAATTGCCGGCGAGCTTGCCAAACTGGGAACTATTCTTCCGGCGCCCGGCGCACTGACGCTAATCCTTGTCGCCGCCATGGCCGTTACGCCATTCCTCAACAATGCCGCCACCGTGCTTGTCATGGCGCCTATCGCCGCCGAGTTTGCTGGCGATCTCGGCTACAGGCCGGAAGCATTTCTGATGGCGGTCGCCATTGGCGCCGGCTGCGATTTTCTCACCCCGATCGGCCACCAGTGCAACACGCTCGTCATGGGGCCGGGCGGCTACCGCTTCAGCGATTATCCACGTCTGGGACTGCCGCTATCGTTGCTCGTCGTCATCGTTGCTGTGCCGATGCTAATGATCATATGGCCAATGAACTGATGTGCGGCGGACGGATCAATCCTGCTCGAGCTTTAGCTACCGATTTCGAGAAGGATAAGCCGCGATAGCGCCTCCGCATGTAGGCCGCCGGGTCGCCGCTGACAGTGATCTGCCCTTAGGGCGCGGACAGATCGGATTTCAGACGTCGGCACGCGAAAAGGCCGAGATTGCTTTTTTGGAATACGCGGCCTTGGATCGTTCTACTACCTCGCATTTGCACTTGGGCAGGCTGAATTCGAGGGTGCGACATTTCTTTGGGTAACCGTCTGGTTCGCCGTTTTAAGTTCAATTGTAATGCATGGCGTCATGGTGACCCCGGTCATGCACCATTTGGACCGCGGCCGACCACGCTCCTGGCTGAGGATGCCCCGAACTCGGCCCAGGTAGGCCAGCCGCGAGCGGCGGATGGATCAGTGGCACCAAGTCAGTTGTGACGATCCAAGCATCTAAAATAGTCGACCTGAGTTGAATGGCCGTTGCCGATGCGCTGGCGGAGAGAACGCTGGAATCACCGCAGGGAACGGCGCAATGAGATTTATCTTTTTTGGCAGCTACAGACGCTGTCGAAATAATGGGACTATTGCTTATCTCGACAACTGCACGACTCGGTTGTCTTAAAGGTGAACTAAGCTGTTGGTTTCATTATCAGATGACTGGCTGGGGCGCCAGGATTCGAACCTGGGATTGTCGGTACCAAAAACCGATGCCTTACCACTTGGCTACGCCCCAACAGCGGGAACATGCCCGCTTTGCGCGCGGCCTTATAGGACGAGCCGACGGAAAGCTCAATGCCGAGAATAGCAAGTGCGCGGGACTGATCCACCGGTTCCCGCAGATTGGCCTTCGCATATCATCGTCTGCTGTCGTGCGATGGCGTCTATTCACCCCAAACGGCCATCTCATTGCCGGCCGGATCGACGAAATGGAACCGCCTGCCGCCGGGGAATGAGAAAATCGGCTTGACGATCGTGCCGCCGGCATTTTCGACGGCGCCCAGGGTTTCTTCCAAATCCTCGGAATAAAGCACGGGAAGCGGCTTGGCGGGCGCTTCCCCGGCATCAGCCTGGAAGCCTCCATCAAGACCTTCCGAAAAGGCTGAATAGGTCGGCCCGTGGTCGGTAAACGACCAGGAAAAGGCGGCGCTGTAGAAAGCCTTGAGCCTATCCAGCGTTCCACCAATTGCCGGCATTTCCAGATAATCGAGTTTTCCGGTCAGTTTCACAATGTTACCCCCCCCCCCTTGGTTCCTGTTATGTTCTACTCAAGTGGGCGCCGAGCCGCAAGTCTTTTTGCCATCGCTTTTTCTTAATCGATTGTAGAAGCCGGCTGGCTTTGCCGACGCTTGCCTTTCGCACTGCAGCATCATATCGCTCGGATGGGACACGGCGAAACTTCGGCTTCGCCAATCTTTTCAATCTCCTGCAACCGGAGAGCAAGCATGACCAAATGGGTCTACACCTTTGGCGACGGCGCTGCGGAAGGCCGTGCCGGCGACAGGAACCTTCTGGGCGGCAAGGGCGCCAATCTGGCCGAAATGTGCAGCCTGGGCCTGCCTGTGCCGCCGGGGTTCACCATCACCACCGAGGTCTGCAACGCCTACTACGCCAACGGCCGCACGTACCCGGCCTCGCTGGAGGCGGACGTCGCGGTTGCGCTTGACCACATCGGCCGGCTGACCGGGCGCCGTTTCGGCGATCCCTCGAAACTGCTTTTGGTGTCGGTGCGTTCCGGTGGCCGCGCTTCGATGCCCGGCATGATGGACACCGTGCTCAATCTCGGTCTGAACGACGAGACGGTCGAGGCGCTGGCCGCCGATTCAGGCGATGCGCGCTTTGCCTATGACAGCTACCGGCGTTTCATTCAGATGTATTCCGATGTCGTCATGGGCCTCGACCATGAGGTGTTCGAAGAAATCCTCGAAGACCAGAAGGGCGGGCTCGGCCACGAACTCGATACCGAACTGACGGCCATCGAATGGCAGGGCGTGATCGCACTCTACAAGGCCAAGGTCGAGGAGGAACTCGGCAAGCCGTTTCCGCAGGATCCGCACGAGCAGCTCTGGGGGGCGATCGGCGCCGTGTTTTCGAGCTGGATGAACAACCGCGCCATAACTTATCGGCGCCTGCACGACATTCCCGAAAGCTGGGGCACTGCGGTCAACGTCCAGGCCATGGTCTTCGGCAATATGGGCGAGACCTCGGCCACCGGCGTCGCCTTCACCCGCAATCCGTCCACCGGCGAAAAGATGCTCTATGGCGAGTTCCTGGTGAATGCGCAGGGCGAAGATGTCGTCGCCGGCATCCGCACGCCGCAAAACATCACCGAGGCGGCGCGCATTGCCGCCGGCTCGGACAAGCCGTCGCTGCAGAAGCTGATGCCGGAAGCCTTCCAGTCTTTCGTCACCATCTCCGACCGTCTGGAAAAGCACTACCGCGATATGCAGGATCTCGAATTCACCATCGAGCGCGGCAAATTGTGGATGCTGCAGACGAGGTCCGGCAAGCGTACCGCCAAGGCGGCGCTCAAAATCGCCGTCGACATGGCGCGGGACAAGCTCATTTCAAAGGAGGAGGCCGTCGCCCGCATCGATCCGGCCTCGCTCGACCAGTTGCTGCATCCGACCATCGATCCGAAGGCGGCGCGCGATGTGATCGGCATCGGTCTGCCCGCATCTCCGGGTGCAGCCACCGGCGAGATCGTCTTTTCCTCCAACGACGCCGAGGAGCTTAAGACGCAAGGCCGCAAGGCGATCCTCGTGCGCATCGAGACCAGTCCCGAGGACATCCACGGTATGCATGCGGCGGAAGGCATCCTGACCACGCGTGGCGGCATGACCAGCCACGCCGCTGTGGTGGCGCGCGGCATGGGCAAGCCTTGTGTGTCGGGCGCGGGATCGCTGCGCGTCGACTACAGAGCCGGCACGCTGATGGCGATGGGGTCGACGTTCCGCAAGGGCGACATCATTACCATCGATGGCGGTAACGGCCAGGTGCTGAAGGGCGCCGTACCGATGCTGCAGCCGGAACTCTCGGGCGATTTCGCCGCCATCATGGAATGGGCCGATGCCGTACGTCGCATGAAGGTGCGCACCAACGCCGAGACGCCGCTCGACGCGCGCATGGCGCGTTCCTTCGGCGCCGAAGGCATCGGACTTTGCCGCACCGAGCACATGTTCTTCGAGGGCGACCGTATCGTCGCCATGCGCGAGATGATCCTAGCCGACACGGAAAAGGGCCGGCGAACGGCGCTCGCAAAACTCTTGCCCATGCAGCGCTCGGATTTCCTCGAATTGTTCGAGATCATGGCCGGCCTGCCGGTGACGATCCGCTTGCTTGATCCGCCGCTGCACGAATTCCTGCCCAAGACCGAGGAAGAGGTGGCCGAAGTCGCTGCCGCCATGAACGTGTCGCCCGACAAGCTCAGGCAGCGCACCGAAGCCCTGCACGAATTCAACCCGATGCTTGGCCATCGCGGCTGCCGGCTTGCGGTTTCTTATCCCGAAATCGCAGAGATGCAGGCGCGCGCCATTTTCGAGGCCGCCGTCGAGGCCGGCAGGAAGGCCGGCGCGCTGGTGGTTCCGGAAATCATGGTGCCGCTGGTCGGTCTGGTGAAGGAGCTCGATTACGTCAAGGCGCGGATCGACGCCGTCGCCAAGAGCGTGATGGAAGAGACCGGCGTCAAGATCACCTATCTTACCGGCACGATGATCGAACTGCCGCGCGCCGCGCTCCGCGCCCATGTCATTGCCGAGGCGGCCGAATTCTTCTCTTTCGGCACCAACGATCTGACCCAGACCACCTTCGGCATCTCACGCGACGACGCGGCCTCGTTCCTGGAGACCTATCGCCAGAAGGGCATCATCGAGCAGGATCCGTTCGTGTCGCTCGACATTGAGGGCGTCGGCGAACTGGTGCGGATGGCAGCCGAAAAAGGCAGGGCGACGCGGCCGGAGATCAAGCTCGGCATTTGCGGCGAACATGGCGGCGATCCGGCATCGATCCATTTCTGCGAGGAGGTCGGCCTCGATTACGTGTCGTGCTCACCCTACCGCGTGCCTATCGCCAGGCTGGCTGCCGCGCAGGCGGCGGTACAGGCTGCAAAGGTCAACCGCGGCTAACGGTTCTCGGACCAATCGACGATGTCGATTGGTCCTGGCCGTCCCGATCCGAGATTACGATTTTGTAAACAAGTTCACGCGAGCGCGTGCGTGACAGCTCCAATCTCGACATCGTTTCTGCCCTGCTGTCGGCCTTCGCACCCACCCGGGCCAGCAACGGACGTTGCAGATTATTCCGCGTCAAGGCCGTGTTCGCTCGCTTGCAAATCTCTAGGCTGCTGGCTAGCATCGCACGATGTTGACAAGATTGACCCGACGCCTGCTGAAGAATGCGAACAGGCTTAGAGTGCCGGCCATCGCCAGTTCGGTGCAGCGCGCTCGGCTGACGTACCTTTCGGACGAGAAGTTTATCAGCCTCCGCGATGCGATCAGGCAAGTGAGGCGTGAAAAGGTCCCCGGCGACTTCATCGAATACGGTATCGCACTCGGTGGCTCGGCAATCTACATCGCGTCCGAACTCGACGATGACCGCCATTTCCACGGCTACGACGTGTTTGGCATGATTCCGAGCCCGACCGAAGAGGACGACGAAAAATCCAAGGCCCGTTACGACACCATCCGATCGGGACGATCCAAGGGTATTGGCGGTGACACCTACTACGGGTATCAAGGCGATCTGTTCGACAAGGTGAGCACCAGCTTCATGGACTTTGGGGTCCCGGTCGATGGCGCACGCATTGTCTTTCACAAGGGTCTGTTCGAAGACACGGTGCACTTTCATCCGAAAAGCAGAATAGCGTTGGCCCATCTCGATTGCGATTGGTACGATCCAGTCAAGCTCTGTCTTGAACGGACCGTGGAGGTGTTGAGCCCAGGTGGTCTCATGATCCTTGACGACTACAATGACTACGGCGGATGCCGGACAGCGACCGATAAATTCCTTGCAGGCCGCGCTGATTGCCGCCTGGTACGAACGCTCCCTCATGCCGTGGTCCAGCGAATATAGGTTGTACCGTCACCTCTGTGTGTTGGCGTTGTCATCGTCTACCGCTCATTTAGTACCCCCCTGACTTGCGCCGCCGCCCTTGCCGGGATCGGCGAGCCGGCGCCGAAATGGTTTCGCGGCGCAACCGCCGAACATAGTCCGTCGGCTATCGCCATGATACGCAAGCTTGGCTTCAAGATCGCCGGCTTTTCGATAAACGGCGACGGCGGTTCGTTGCTGGGAGCGAAGGAAACCGCTCGCCGCATCGCCGCGGCAAAGGTTGACGATGTCATCATCGCTCATATCAACCAGCCGACCCATGCCGCCGGCGAAGGCGTCGTGCAGAGTCTGCTGGCGTTGAAGGGCGAGGGCTCACCTTCGTGCGGCTCAACGATGTCGACAATTCGGCAATGACGGCACCACGGACTGATTGTTAGGGGAGGTGCCGTTCGAAAACCGCGCCTGCTCAGTCCGGCGTAGCTTCGATCGTCACCTTGTTGGGATAGAACGCGCCGTGATCGCGGATTTCGATCATCTCGTCGAAAGGCTGCTCATAGGCCCACATCGCATCCTTGCCTGCTTCCGCGGCAGGCAGCACGCTCCAATAGCTCGCATCGCCCTTGTAGGGGCAATGCGTCGACAATTCCGTCTTGCGAAGCTGGTCGAAATCGATGTCTTCGAATGGAATGTAGAGGACCCGGGGGTAGGGGGATTCGGTCAACACCTTGGCCCTCTTAGACGAGGCGATGACCGCGTCGCCGGCAAGTACGGTCACAGTTCCGCTATAGGGCTCGACAGTAATCACTTTACCCGGGTTGCGTTGAAAGCCGGGTGACGGATTAGCGATCTGGTCCATGACGGGTTCTCCTTGCACGACCTAATGCATGTCGCCCAAAATGCGCAGCGGTCTTGGGATTACGGGATGTATAAAAATAAGAACTTAAAGCGCGTCGCGTGAAGTCCTTTTGGCGCGACGCACTTTAAGGTGTGTCGGGCGTGCGCGCCGCGCAAGGCCGCCGTCGAATGCGGGACTCAAAAACCATCGCGATTTGGCGTTGCCAGATCTCTCGGCAAATCGACCTTGTCGATGACCGATCAGGCGGCAGCCTGAAACGCATCCAACAGCCCGGCATAGGCCGCGGCGATACCGGCAACCGGATTGGTGCTTCTCGACGCGGTTTCGACCTTGAGCGCACCACCGCCGGTCGGCAAGGTAAGAAGCAGGAACTGGCGGTTGCCGCCATCGCCGACGCAAGCCGCGGCGACGTGCTGGCCTTCGCCTTCGTTCTGAACGCACATCTTGAACAGCAGCGTGCCGCCGACCGCCTCAAGCGCGCCGCCGACAACTTCGACGAATTCGTCCTCGGAAACGGTTTTGGCGTCCGGCACCAAATCGGCCAGGCTTTCGGCGAGCGTATCTTCGAGAGTTTTGTCGTCGAGCTGCGCGTCCATGCGAACCTCTTTCATTCGCCAATCGCACCCCTGCCCAATTAATCAAAGTTAACGCCGACGATGGCCGGATTGTGGCGGTTTTCCCTGTCTTTTCGACCAATGCGCTGCTTCTGCCCGGTCATGGCTGGACAATCCGCTTGTTCGTCCCACAATGGAACGAAAAACTAATGGGAGGAAAGAATGCTCGGATTGATGCAGGAATGGCCGCTGCTTTGCCACAAGCTAATCGACAACGCAGCCAGGCAGCACGGCGAACGCGAGATCGTGTCGCGCTCGATCGAGGGCCCTATCGTCCGGACCACTTATGCCGAAATTCATCGCCGCGCCCTGCGCGTCGCTGAGAGGCTCGAGCGTGATGGCTTTGGGCTTGGCGACCGCATCGCCACTTTGGCCTGGAATACGGCGCGCCACATCGAAGCCTGGTACGGCATCATGGGTGTCGGCGCGATCTATCACACGCTGAATCCCCGCCTCTTTCCCGAGCAGATCGTCTGGATCATGAACAATGCCGAAGACAAGGCGATCTTCGTCGATCTGACATTCATGCCGCTGCTTGAAAAGATCGCCAGCGCGGTCAAATCGCTGAAGCAGGTGATCGTGCTGACCGACAAGGCGCACATGCCGCAAACGGTGCTGCCGAACGTCGTTGCCTATGAGGAATGGCTTTGCGAAGCCGACGGCGCCTTCACCTGGAAGACGTTCGATGAAAACACCGCCGCCGGCATGTGCTACACCTCGGGCACGACAGGCGATCCGAAAGGCGTCCTCTACAGCCATCGCTCGAACGTGCTGCACGCCATGATCGCCGCGATGCCCGACGCGATGGGGCTCTCGTCGCGCGACACAATACTGCCGGTCGTGCCGATGTTCCACGCCAACGCCTGGGGTCTTGGCCAGAGCGCGCCGATGATCGGCGCCAAGCTGGTCATGCCTGGCTGCAAGATGGACGGCGCCTCGATCTACGAGTTGCTCGACACTGAAGAGGTGACGTTCAGCGCCGCGGTGCCGACAGTGTGGCTGATGCTGCTCCAGCATCTGGAGGAGACCGGCAAGGAACTTCCCTATTTGAAGAGGGTCGTCATCGGCGGCTCGTCCTGCCCGCGTGCGATCACAACGAAGTTCCAGGATAATTACGATGTTGAGGTCATCCATGCATGGGGCATGACCGAAATGTCGCCGCTCGGCACCCTGTGTACAATGAAGCCCGGCTATGCCGGGCTTGAAGGCGAAGCCCGGCTCGACGTCCAGAGCAAGCAGGGCTATCCGCCCTTCGGCGTCGAAATGAAGGTGACCGACGACGACAACAACGCGCTGCCATGGGACGGCAAGACATTCGGACGCTTGAAGGTCCGCGGACCGGCTGTCGCGCGCGCCTACTATGGCGGCATCGGATCCGAACAGTTCGATGAAGAAGGCTGGTTCGATACCGGCGATGTCGCCCATATCGACCCGAGCGGCTATATGCAGATCACCGATCGCGCCAAGGACGTCATCAAGTCGGGCGGCGAATGGATCTCGACCATCGAGCTCGAGAATCTCGCGGTCGGTCATCCGGATGTGGCGGAGGCGGCTGCCATCGGCATCCAGCATTCGAAATGGGGCGAACGGCCGTTGCTTGTCGTCGTCCGCAAGCCGGGCCGGGAGCCGACCAAGATGGATATCCTCGCTTTCATGGATGGCAAGGTGGCGAAGTGGTGGATGCCGGATGACGTCGCCTTCGTCGGCGAAATTCCCCACACCGCTACCGGCAAGATCCAGAAGATCACCTTGCGCCGGCAATTCAGGGACTATCGTCTGCCGACGGATTAACTGAGATGATGTCTTTCTCTTCCAAGCCGCCGCTAAACGGCGCTAAACGCTCGTTCGGGTGGAGCAGTGCAGAAAACAATGGAAATTCCCGAGCGACAGACGTCGAAGGCGGCCGGCTGGTCGCGGCGGACAGGCGCTTTTTCGGCGATCCTGCTCCTGACCGTCCTCGTCGGCCACCGATATGAGCTTGTTGAAACGCCGGCCTTCCTTTGGGTGCTCGGTATTGTCGCGCTGCTTGCCGCCTTTGCGCTGTTGTTCGCCGGATTTGCCTTTTCGAGACTGTGGAATTTCGGCGACCGTGGCGGTCGCGATCTCACCGTCGGCACGGTGCTGGCACTGCTGGTGCTTGCTCCTTTTTGCATTGTCGCCTACTGGGCAGCGACTTCTCCGCCGCTAAGGGACATCTCGACGGATTTCGATGATCCGCCGGTACTCGACACCAGCACCCGGACCGGGGAAATGAACGCGCTTTCGCCACCGACCCCGGGCGAGCAGCGCCTGCAGGCGGAAACCTATCCGCTTGTCACCGGACGCAGCTACAATCTGCCCTTCGATCGGGTCCTGGAAGCAGTCGAAACCGTGCTCGATCGTCGGGATTGGCAGCTTACGGCGCCGGTTCCCCGTGCGGTCGGGCAAAGCGAGATGACGATCAACGCCCTGGCCAAGAGCTTCGTCCTCAGCCTTCCCGCCGATGTCGCCATCCGTGTGACCGACGATGGCAATTCGGTCATTGTCGACATGCGCTCGGCCTCCCGTTATGGCCGTTACGACCTTGGCGACAATGCGGCCCGCATCGTGGATTTCCTTGCCGAACTGGATCAGGAAGTCGCCGGCCAGGTCGGCACGGCCCCGGCCGAATAGTGCTTACATGATAGGAGTGAAAAAGCCGTCGATCGCCGGGTCGCCGTCGGTGCTCACCAGGCCACGAGCCACCAGATCCTCCAGATGGGCAAGCACGGACAACCCGGCAGCGCCATGGAGGCGCGGATCGGTATCGCGATAGATCGCCTTGACCATGTCCTTGATCGTCCGGTCGCCGCGTCTGATCTGCTCCAGAATCGCTTGCTCGCGCATCCTGCGATGCGTCTTCAACTCGCGCATGAAGCTGTGCGGCGCGGTCACCGGCCCGCCATGGCCGGGCAGCAGCAGGCGGTCGTCGCGCTCGATCAGCCGATCCAGCGAGGCCATATAGTCGGCCATGGCGCCGTCCGGCGGCGCAACAATGGAGGTCGCCCAACCCATGACGTGATCGGCCGAGAACAGGACACCGGTTCCTTCCAGCGCAAAAGCCGCGTGATTGGCAGCGTGACCCGGCGTCAGTACCGTCCTGATCGCCCAACCGTCGCCCTTGACCATCGAATCGTCGGGAAGCGCGATATCCGGATAAAAGGCGGTGTCGGCGCTGGCGTCGAGCGGATTAACCTCGCCTATGCGCAGCCGCCTGGCCAGCCGATGTGGACCTTCGGCCAGGACAATTGCGCCGGTGTGCTGCTTCAGCCGCGCTGCAAGCGGAGAATGGTCGCGATGCGTGTGGCTGACAAATATGTGGCTGACCGGCCTGTCTCCGATCACCTCGAGCAGTGTCTTGAGATGCGCATCGTCATCTGGCCCCGGATCGATCACCGCCAGCGTCTTGCGCCCGACGATGTAGCTGTTGGTGCCGTGAAAGGTGAACGGGCTGGGATTTTTCGCGGTAATCCGAAGCACGTCGGGCGCAACGGTCACGCCCTGGCCGTAGGACGGGTCGAAGTCTGTGTCGAATTTCAGCACCATGGCGAATGTCGTTCAGCTCTGTTCTAGAGACGGCAAAACCGATTGCCGCATAACACGGAAGCCAATATAGGAAAACGCAAGGCCGCGATCTGCGGCAGTCCGATATGAGGAAGACCATGGCAATTGCAACGACGATGCGTCCGCTTGTTTCTCTCGCTTTGCCTGAAAAGGGCGCGGCCCGCCTGGCGACCCAGCTTTTGCTGGCGATCGTCGGAACGCTGGTGCTGACCTTGTCGGCCAAGACCAGAGTTTTGCTCGGACCGGTCGACATCTCGATGCAGACCTTAGCCGTCTTTCTGATCGCCGCAGCATTCGGCATGCGCCTCGGTGTTGCCACGCTGCTTCTCTACATGGCGGAGGGCGCCATGGGCCTCCCGGTCTTCCAGGGCACGCCGGAAAAGGGCATCGGCATCGCTTACATGCTCGGCTCGACCGGCGGCTATCTTGCCGGCTTCGTGGTCATGGCGGCGATCGTCGGTTGGGCCGCTGATCGCGGTTGGGACCGCCATCCGATCAAGCTCTTCAACGCGATTCTGGTTGCCGAAATCGTCATGATGGCGATGGGTTTTGCCTGGCTGGCGCTGCTCATCGGCCCGGAAAAATCATGGCAGTTCGGCGTCGTGCCCTTCATCGTCGGCGACCTGATCAAGGTCGGCCTGGCGGCGAGCCTTGTTCCAGCCGTCTGGTCGCTGCTCAAACGCTCCTGAACTCCGGCCGATGGATTGGGGGCGGCACTGATCGAGTCCACGCAACCACAGGCGTGTGATTGGGTGGTCCTGTTTCAGCGACGGCCTGTCGGACTTTCGTCTACGCTCGCCGGCGTGACGACGACGATCAATGAACGGCTGGACAGAAACGCCAATTGGTTCGGCTTCTGCTCCGTAACGCATTGCTAACGATATCGTCACACTATGTTCAAATCGACCGATTAAGCACCAGAACAGCCGGCGATTCGTCGCGAGCGAGCGTAATCAAGCAGCTACATATCGGAGCAATTGCTCGATACCGCTGCTGGATAGCTAAAAAAGAAAGCGGCGCGATGACTTTTAGGCGCAGCTAAAGTAGTGGACAATTAGCAGGATTCGATCAACCGCATCGATTCTCACGACATGGTTGCTTGCTGGTATCTTCGCGCTGTCGTAACGCTTGCCCGACCGTGCCAAAGACCGCCGAGAAGGATACTTGTGATCACCCCGGAAAAAACAACTGTTAAGGCGACTGTATCGCCGCAGCGGCCCGCAACCGGCACCGCAGCACGCTGGTATGCCGCCAGCGTGTTTCCGGGAAAAGAAGACGTCGCCGAACGGCATCTCCGGATGCAGGGGTTTCAACCGTTTGTACCTCGCCGCGAGAAGACCACACGTCATGCCCGGCGCATCGAGACGCGACCGGCGGCCTATTTTCCAGGTTATATGTTCATCGCCCTCGATGTCGCGCTGCAGCGGTGGCGCTCGGTCAATGGAACGTTCGGCGTGCGCTCACTCATCATGCAGGGCGAACGGCCACTGCCGGTCCCCTCGGGGTTGGTGGAGCGGTTCATAGCTCTGACTGGCCGTGACGGCCTGCTTGACTTCAGCGGAGGCCTCGCTGCGGGCGCATCGGTTCGGATTCTTTCAGGTCCTTTCGCGGAGATGATCGGTCGCCTTGACCGGCTCGATCCAGCCGGAAGGGCCCGAGTGCTGGTTGCCATCATGAATGGCGAGATCCCTGTTGACATGGACTCGAGGGAACTCGTCGCGATCGCATAACCGTAATTGACGCTCGGTTATGCGATGCAAGCTGTTGCAAGGTCGGCTCTCGGGTTTCACCCGGGAGTGCGGTAGCCATAGTTGGAGCCGAAGCATACGAATGGCGCTGCCGCAGCTTGGTGTTCATTCAGGCGCTGGGGCCAGATCGTGGTTTGTCAGGCTGCCTATCGCGCGCGTGGAATACTGAGCCTGATAATCAATCTCAGCGGTTTGCGTTGAACATCTGAGAATTCCTGGCTTATTTATCGGCAACCCCCCAGAGAGCGACCTGACGAACTTGAACACCACCACCATCAACCTTCCTAACCAAAGGCATCTTCTGCTTCGGATGCGCTTTCAGTTGCTTGGTGGGCTGACGTTCGCGATCTTGGTCCCCGCGCTGGTCCGCATGTCGTTCGACCAACAAGTAATCTTGCAATCAAATATGCAGGTTACAATTGTCGCGGCATTCATCGCTCATACGGCGGGTTATTTACTTTACAAGCGCATCGGCAATTTTCCGGGTGTGGCGGCGGCTGGCTACATCTTACCCACCTTCGCCCTGACCTATGGCCTCGTGTTCGTGACCATCTTTTTTTTCAGGTTCGACTATAGCCGGTTCCAGGCCGCTGCGAGTTTCTTTCAGTCGACATTGTGGTATTTCGGTCTGAGCTTGGCCACGCGACGGCTCGACCCATACCGGTTGGCAGTAATCCCCGGCGGAGATGTCGATAGGCTGGAAAGCATACCGGGCGTCAGTTGGCACCGGATTCAGTCGCCCGAGACGATTGTCGAATTTGCGAGCGGTGTGGTGGCCGATCTTCGAGCCGATCTTTCGGATGAATGGGAACGGTATATCGCCGACCGCGCGCTCTCGGGAACGCCGGTTTACCACGTCAAACAAATCAGTGAGTCGCTCACAGGTCGAGTGGAAATAGAACATCTTTCTGAAAATACTTTGGGATCTTTGAATCCAAACCAAGCCTATTTGAAAATAAAGCAGGCTATTGATTGGCTTTCAGCGTTGTTTATCCTTGCGGTTTTCTCACCATTGCTTTTATTCGTGGCGATAGCAATAAAGCTCGACTCAGTTGGCCCGGCCTTTTTTAGGCAAAAAAGAATGGGGTACCGAGGAAATATCTATGAGGTCTACAAATTTCGGACGATGAAACTCAGCGCTGCTATTGGCGATGAGAAGGAAGAGGCCATCACAAAGGCCGGCGATGCGCGCATTACGCGCCTTGGGCAGTTCCTGAGAAAATCCAGGATCGACGAATTGCCACAAGCCTTCAACATCCTGCGCGGCGAAATGAGCTGGATCGGACCGCGGCCGGAGGCACTCGTGCTGTCGAAATGGTACGAGGCTGAGCTGCCATTCTACCGATATCGGCACATCGTCCGGCCTGGCATTACGGGATGGGCGCAAGTCAATCAGGGCCATGTTGCGGCGGTGGACGACGTTCTGGAAAAACTTCACTACGACTTCTACTACATCAAGAATTTTTCGCCTTGGCTCGACGTGCTGATTGTGTTTCGTACGATCCGAACCATGCTGACAGGATTTGGTGCTCGCTAGAGCCGAAGAGGCTTACTGATTGCGGGAGGATCATATTATTCGCTTGGCAGACACTCACAATCGCCTTCCAGAAATCGCCGGAGAAGCACAATGACCAGGAAGATCGCACTCATAACCGGTATCACTGGCCAGGATGGCGCCTATCTGGCGGAACTTCTGCTGGCAAAGGGCTATGACGTCCATGGCATCAAGCGGCGTTCGTCGTCATTCAACACCGGTCGCATCGATAATCTCTATCAGGATCCGCATGAGAAGGACGTAAGGCTGTCGCTGCATTATGGCGACATGACTGATGCC
The DNA here is from genome assembly GCF_003997585.1 of Mesorhizobium sp. M5C.F.Cr.IN.023.01.1.1. NCBI lineage: Bacteria > Pseudomonadati > Pseudomonadota > Alphaproteobacteria > Hyphomicrobiales > Phyllobacteriaceae > Mesorhizobium > Mesorhizobium sp. M5C.F.Cr.IN.023.01.1.1. The sequence goes on from NZ_RZSU01000052.1 coordinate 21,232, forward strand.
ACGAACCTCATCCGCATCGTCCAGGAAGTGCAGCCAGACGAGATCTACAATCTCGCAGCACAATCGCATGTTCAGGTGAGCTTCGAGACCGCCGAATATACGGCGAATGCAGACGCGATAGGCACGCTACGCCTTCTCGAGGCCATCCGGCTGCTCGGCCTGACAAAGAAGACACGTTTCTATCAGGCATCGACATCCGAACTCTACGGGAAGGTGCAGGAGATCCCGCAAAAGGAAACGACGCCCTTCTATCCGCGATCGCCTTATGCGGCAGCAAAGATCTATGCCTACTGGATTGCGGTAAATTACCGCGAGGCCTATGGCATTCACGCGTCCAACGGCATCCTGTTCAATCACGAGAGTCCGATGCGCGGCGAGACATTTGTGACGCGTAAGATCACGCGCGCAGCTGCCGCGATCAGCCTGGGCCTTCAGGACAAACTCTACCTCGGCAATCTGTCTGCCGAGCGAGATTGGGGTCATGCCCGCGACTATGTCGAGGGCATGTGGAGGATCCTTCAGCAGGACGTGCCCGACGATTATGTCCTGGCAACCGGAGTAAAGAACTCGGTCCGCCGTTTTGTCGAGCTTGCATTCAGCGAAGTTGGGACCGAGATCCAATGGGTCGGTTCCGGCATCGACGAAAAAGGCATCGATGCAAGATCCGGCGCCGTTCTGGTCGAGGTGGATCCGCGGTACTTCAGGCCGACCGAAGTAGAGCTTCTGATCGGCGACCCCTCGAAAGCGGAGCGCGTTCTCGGGTGGAAGGCAACAACCTCCCTAGCTACAATGGTCCAGGAAATGGTCCAGTCCGATCTCGAAACGGTAAGACGGGAATCCGAGCACCGGCGCTTGGACGAGGATCGCATTCGCGTTGCGGCACAGTAAGGAACGTTGGACCGAGTTGACATGAGAATCTCGGTTTTGACGGTCTGCTGGAACTCGGCCGCAACAATCAGGCATACGGTCGATAGCTTCTTTGCCCAGGATCATCAGGACAAAGAGCTGGTGGTCGTCGATGGCGGGTCATCGGACGAAACGCTGACAATCGTCCGGTCGTATCCGCAGGACCAGATTCAGTTCGTCAGCGAGCCCGACCGCGGAATGTATGATGCCTTGAACAAAGGATTGCGTCTCTACACCGGAGCCGCAGTAGGCGTGCTGAATTCCGACGATTGTTTCCATGACCATACTGTGCTGACGCGAATTTCGGCAGGACTTGAACAGGCCGACATCGTGCATGGCGATCTGGATTTTGTTGAAAACCATCTCAACAAGCGGGTCGTACGGCGTTGGCGTGCCGCCCCCAGGCCAGCTAAAGGTTTTCGGACAGGCTGGATGCCGGCCCACCCGACGTTTTACGTCAGGCGCGTGGTTGCCGAACGAGTGGGAGAATTTGACCTGTCTCTGGCCACCGCCTCTGACTATGACTGGATGCTGAGGGCCGTGGAACTCAACCATTTTCGCTCCGATGTGATCGGCCACGTGATGATCGACATGCTCCAAGGAGGGAGGAGCACATCTGGTCTTGTGTCTCACATTCGTCACAATTTGGAAGCGCTGACATCCCGCCGGCGATGGCTGAAATCAGGAATGATCGACTACGCGCTCGTCGCGAAACCTGCGCGGAAATTGGGGCAGTTTGTTTCGAAACAGGATGGCAACGAAGATATGAAGAAAAGCCTATCCGATGAATGATCCAAAGACCATTCTAGAACCGATAGCAGGTTATGTTTTTGACCTCGTTGCGAAGCTGCGCAACCGACAGTTTGTCCCGCATTCGCTGACGAAGCTGCACAATTTGAAAACGTGCAGGGACATGACAGGTGCGACGACGGCTGTGGAAATCGGCTCCTACAAGGGTGTCACGACGAAACGGCTTTCTTACCTATTCGAGAAGGTGGTCTCAGTCGAAATTGACGAAGCACTATATCGTCAGGCCGCCCGGCGCTGTGCGGCACGGAAGAATGTGGAATTGTTGCTCGGCGACGGTTCCAAGCTGCTGCCGGAAATTGCTACACGGGTGGACAGGGCCCTTATCTTCCTTGACGGTCATTTCAGCGGTGGCGAAACGGGACAGGGCGACGAGCCGGAGCCGGTGTTGAAGGAACTCGATCTCATCGCCCCTTTCATTTCAAATTTCGTTGCAATTGTGGTCGATGATTTCCGACTCTTTGGCGTCGAGCCAGGATGGCCAAGGAAGTCGGAAGTGATCCAAAAACTGGAAACCCTGCTGCCGGAAACACAATGGAGACTTTCCGTCCTCAATGATCAGTTTTTGGTCGTCCGAAAGCTTGGCTAGATTGGCGTGCAACAATGAACGGGCGAGAGGAGGCCCCTGGCATCTGCCGGTTCTTAGTCGGTGGGACATGGGTGTCATTCGCTCTCCTGGGCCGGGGCTAGGCAATCTTCTCTTTCCGATCGCTCGCGCGTTGATCGGGCAGAAAGTTCACGGCGGCACCTTCGTATATCCGACACTGAGGCAGCTGAAATTTGGAACGTTCCTCCGTGGCGAGCGGGACACGCGAACATACGGCAGCGTGATACGCAACCGCACAGGGGTTGAGTGGAGCGATTGGGCGCTAGCTCAATGGTGCTCGAAAGTCGACGAAGGTGCCTATCGCGGCGAGACCGGCGTTACGGTGCGCTATTCGGGTCTAAAGCGTTATTTTCATGACCTCGCCGGTCACAGCGAAATTGTGTCAGCCTGGCTTCAGGATACGGTCCACAGCGTCGGAGCAATGGACGACGGCTATGACATCGGGCTTCATATCCGGCTCGGTGATTTCGCACAGTCTGATAGCGATCAGGGAGGCAATAATGTCCGGTTGCCCTTCTCGTGGTATCGGGCTGCGCTCGAAGAAGCACGACGGCTCCTTGATACTGCGACGCCGCGAATTACGCTTTTCACGGATGGCAACGTGGACCTCATCACGCGCGAACTGGGTATGCGGGATCTTGTGATTGATCCGAGCAGCAATGCGCTGACGGCGATCCACAATCTGTCACGGGCGCGCGTGGTTGTCGCTTCCCGCTCGACGTTTTCCATGTGGGCGGTCTACCTTGGTGGCATGCCGGCGATCTGGGACGGGAAATTTGATCTTCAACGCAGCTTTCCGGGACGACCTGGTCTTGACCATCGACTTTAAGGCGGCCGGTTAGGGAATATGCACGGCAGATTGCAGCAGATGGCATGTGACTGGGTGCGAGGCACGGGCGAGACTCCACCGATCTGGATTGGCGGCAGACAGTCTAGAACAACAAAATGAGATCGAGTATCCCACCCTCCGAAGATGGAGCCGTCGTGCGAGGTTACGTTACCGTGGGCTCGCCCGTTGGGCACCGCGAATCTTATGTCGAGACCCTGTCTGGTGTCACAGGGCTCGCACGACTGATCAAACCTCGCGGCGTTTCTACTTTGAGGACGCTTCTGGCTGCGGACAAAGTGCTGTTTGCCACGCTTGAGGACGACAATGCGTTCTTTTTTGCCGTAGCCATACTACGCGCCATCCTCGGTCGCCATACGGTCGCGATTTTCATGAGTCCGCGACGCTGCTTCATCCAGGGCTTCATTAATTCCACGGTGCGGCGCCACGCTTTTCGCTTTCTCAAGCGGCTACGAAGCGTGACCTTGCTCTCGATCCTGCCCTTCTATCTCGATAAACGGTTCGCGAGCGTGGCGGACGACTGGATTTACGATCCGCAGTTTTGGGATTTAGACAAGAGGATAGAGAACTCCGATTGGCCCGATAGCGCCCTCGCGCAGGACTTGAAACGGAAGGCCCGGGGTCGCCCCATTCTCTTGTTCCTTGGCGGACCGTCCTTCCTCAAGGGGTTTCCGTTTCTGGCTGAAATTCTGCGGGCCAGGCCCGCCATCATGGACCGTCTAATGATTGTCGTTGCGGGCAAGATTCCGGAAGATCAGAGACGGTCCGCGGAACTAGCGAGCGAGGCCGGCGGCTTGGTGATTGACCGTTATCTGACCGATGACGAAGTTCTCTCAGCGAAGCGGTGTGCTACGTGTCTATGGGCTTGCTACCATCCGTCCTATGATTCGTCTTCCGGACTGTTCGGACGCGCCATGCAGCTTGGCAAACAAGTCATTGTGCGGCGGGGATCGAATGTTGATACCATTGCGTCACATCTTAAATATCCGGTTCATCGTTGCGCCTTCGACGATATTGAAGAGGGCGCGGCGGTTCTCATGAAAATCGGCCAAGGGGACGCGCTGCCGCAGTCCAGCGCTATAACACTGACATGCAGGGACCAATCGGTGGCACGTTTGCGCGCCGCACTTGAAGATCGTGACAATGAGTTTGCCGAAGCAACCAGCGGCAAGGCTGAGCCGCACCGATAACCGTAGAAATAGGAATCTCAGGCATCAAATGGAACATCATGCGCTCGCAAACTAAACAGGCTATCCGTGACGTCGGCCGACGGTTTGGCTTGGAAGTCCGGCTGAACGGACTGAATTCGCGCGATGATCTTCGTTTCATTCATTTCCTGCGCATGCACGGGATCGATACAGTTCTCGATGTAGGTGCCAATCGGGGGCAATTCGCGCAGCAGCTTTTCAACAACGGCTTTGAGGGGCGTGTCATCTCGTTCGAGCCGCTGCCTGACGAGCACGCGCTCTTGATTGAAGCGGCTGCGGCCTTCGGGGACCGATGGTCCGTAGCGCCGCGTTTGGCCTTAGGAGACAAAGCGGGCAAGGCGACGTTTTATGTCACACACGGCTCGGCCAGCAGCTCGCTGCTTGAGCCGCTGGGAGGCTTCGTCGAGGCGGCCCCGCAGGTCAAAGTGGACAAGCAGATCGAAGTCGAAACCCAGAGGCTTGATGCGCTTTGGCCCAACCTTGATCTGACCGGTCGCAATGTCTTCTTGAAGATCGATGTACAAGGCAGCGAGGCTCTGGTTCTTGGAGGCGCGAGCGCAATCCTGCCGTACATCAAAGGCGTTCTCGTCGAGCTTTCACTGGTCGATCTCTATGCCGGGCAACCTTCCGGGATCGCGCTACAGCAGTGGATGGCCGAGCAGGGTTTCGGCCTGTGGGACATCTGGACCGGATTTCGCAACCCGCAAACCCACCGGCTTAACCAGATCGACGCCCTCTTTTTCCGGGATGGCCATGGCACTATAGGCGAGGCTGCCCAGTGAAAGTCGTTCAAATCGTCGGTTGCCCCCTTCATTCGGGAGCCGGCAGGGGCATACGCGCATTGCACGAAGCCCTTCTCGGGCGCGGTATAGATACGCGCATTATTGGGCGTGTCGAATCCGACCTGCCTTCCCATCTCAAAGCTGAAGCCTCCTCATTTCTCGCGCGACTTCCCGTCAGCCTGCGAAATCGCCTTAAGCGATGGCAGATCAAACGCCGGTTCGGACCCCTGCCAATAAACTTTCAACCCATCACTTACGGCCTCAACCTCCACAAATGGCCCTCCTACCGGGAAGCGGACCTGATACACATCCAGTTCGCCGGGGCAACGACGATTGGGCCCCCGCTTTGGCGTGCGCTTAAGGCAGAGACGCGGCCTGTCGTGTGGACGTTACGCGACATGTGGCCATTCACCGGCGGCTGCCATTTCTCCGGTCAGTGCGAGCGTTTTAGCTCAGGCTGCGGCTGTTGTCCCGAACTCGGCGGCGCATTAGACGAAGGCATCACGCCCCACGATCTAGCGTTCAAGGCAGCACATATCGGCAAGAACATTACGTTCGTGGCTATCAGCGACAGCATTGCCGAAAGGGCGCGGTCCAGCGCCGTTCTGAAAGATCGCGACATCCGTGTCATTCCGAACTCAGTGATGCTGGATCGCTTCCAGCCAATTGCCAAGGTAGAGGCTCGAGCGGCGCTGGGGCTTCCGAACGACGGAATTATTCTGGCGGCAGGAGCGCTCAATCTGGCCAACCCGCGCAAGGGCAGCGCGACGCTTGCCGCTTTGTTCGAAGCGTATCGCGGAGATCAGCGCGTGCATTTTGCCATCTTTGGGCAAAACCTTGAGCAGCTTGTATCCCCGGTGCCGGAGAACTTCACGCAGTTCGGGCTCTTGGACGATGATGTTAAGCTCAACAGAATATACGCGGCAGCGGACCTCTATCTTATGTCGTCCCTGCAAGAGTCTTTCGGCAAGGTGACAGTTGAGGCGATGGCGTCGGGCACGCCTGTAATCGCGTATGATGGCACACCGGCGGTGGACATGATCCGAAACGGCGAAACGGGGTGGCTGGTACCAAATGGAGACAGTGCCGGGTTCCTGGATGCCGTGAGACAGGCTTGTGCGCTTCCGAACGGCGCCCTTGCCGAAATGGGGAAGCGCGCGCGCGCCGATGTTGTCGAGAACTTTTCGCTCGCCAGTGTCGCGGAACGACACATTGAACTTTATCGCGAACGTTTGGGGCAGCAAGCCAACCCAATCAGAAGCCGGGAAAGTCCGGTAAACTGATGGAATTGCCAAAAGACTCGGTGCTGTCCAATGCGCATCTGAAGCACAATCTTGGGAGACGAACGGCATCTGGCGGGATCATCGCTCTCTGCACCCAGGCCTTAATTCTCCTTACCCAAATCGGCTACATGGCGCTGATGGCGCGTTTGCTCCAACCCGATGACTTCGGGCTCGTGGCCATGGCGGCAGCCGCCACCGCATTCGTCGGAGTCTTCGCCGACTTGGGTCTGTCCATGGTGACCATTCAGCGCAAAGAGGTTGATCACGACACCGTCAGCGCGCTATTTTTCGTCAACCTTGGCGTGGGTTTCGCGCTCATGCCGCTGACGTGGCTGATGGCGCCGGTCGCAACCTGGATCTTCAATGATCCTCGCGTTTTTAATCTTATCCTGGTTCTGGCGTTAGCCATTCCGATCACTGCGGCCGGTGCGCAGCACAAGGCGCTGTTGGTCCGGAACATGCGGTGGATGTCCTTGCAAGGTGTGAATCTTGGCAGTCTCCTGTGTGGATTTGCTGTCGGTATTTGGATGGCATGGGGCTGGGACTTCAAATACTGGTCGCTCGCTGCGGCGACGCTCACCACGGCTTCGGTCGGCACGATAGGCCTATGGATCCTGTCACCCTGGCGGCCGACCCGGGTTGCCAACTGGAAGAATGCAAAATCGGCTATTGGTTTTGGAATCCACTACAGTGGCTCCCAGTTCACGAACTACATCAACCGCCAATCTGACAATGTGCTGATTGGCTGGAAATCCGGTCCCGGCGAGCTCGGATTTTACACGCGCGCCTACTCACTCTTCATGTTGCCGATAACGCTCGTCAGCGGCCCAATCGGCTCGGTTATCATTCCGATGCTAAGCCGACTTCAGGCGCGGCCGGCTGAATGGGCTAGAACCTATCTCAGCGCTATGCGACTTACGCTCATGATGAACGCAATATTGTGTATCCTTATCACGATCAATGCGCAGGAAATTGTAGCGCTCGTTTATGGAGAGAACTGGTCGAAGTCCGGCACTATTTTGATGGTACTTTCCTTGTCTCTCATTACCAGTATTTCCGGTCAATTTGGTGGCTGGGCGCTGATCTCTATGGGGCGCGCTCGCGAGCTATTTGTTTTTTCTATCTTTTCATCAGCTATTCGCTTTGCAGCCTTCTTATTTGCTGTCCAATGGGGTGCTTCCGGAGTTGCTCTTGCTTGGTCTATCACGTCTTGGGTATTCACCCCAGTGCTTTGGCTTTATGCAATAAGAAATACAGAGCTGCTGTTCTCGGACCTCGTGAAGGCGGCGAGCCCCTTCTTCTTTGCTTATATTGCGATCGTCGCTTTGTTTCGTCTTTTTGGGAGTTCGGTGGGCCTCTCAGCTGGCATATTGTCTCTGCCGGTCGGGGGCAACATCATTTTAAACTCGATTGTCACGATAGTAATCTATGGAATTTTTGTTGTTGCTCCGTATCGTTTCGCCGGTTCAATGCTAGGGGACATGCGGCTTTTTCTGGACAAAGACGTGCACTCAGGGGGCTAAATCATTGAAAATTATCGTCGAAACAACGGTTTTTTTGAACGGCGGCGACGCCGCGATCCAAGTCGCGACAAAGCGCATTCTTAGGACCGCCTTTGGAGACGATACCGAGATCGTTTTCGCAGATATGGACGCCCAAGTCGCCGGACGGTATTATCCGAACAATGACTTTATTGTTTTTCCTTCCGAGCAGATTAGGAAGAGTGTATTTGTTCGACTGCTGAATAGGTTGACCAAGGGCCGGGTGCAAGCCAGTCTTATTTATTGGACATTAATTGCTATCATATTTTTGGAGAGGCGCTTAAGGTGGTTGAAGTACCCTGGGAATCGAGGCGCGGTTGCTAAAGCCATAAGAGAGTACATTGCAGCAGATCTTATTGTTTCAACAGGCGGCACGTATCTTTCAAAGAAACATCCGGGGTCCGTTGCCCTTCGTCTTCCGGAATATGAGAGAGACATATATCTTGGCAAACCTCCCATTTTCTTCACCCAATCGATGGGGCCATTCGGCGATGACCGCATCTCCCGCCGGCTCGCCAGCGTTCTGAGAAAAAGCCCTCTCATACTGGTCAGGGACCAAAAATCCATGGCTTTTGCCAAGGAGCTCACCGGATTCACAGGTAACATTGAGAAAGTGGCCGACAGCGTTTTCGTTCTGACGGACCAGGACGAGATCGAGAGGCGGCGCGTGGCGTCGCGGGTTGCGAGGCCGGGACGGCCGCCGAGGATCGCCGTTTCGGTGCGACCATGGGCGGATTTCGGGGAGCGGGACTCGGAAGTTGGCCGAGCGAAGTACCACCAGTCGGTAGCTCAAGCGGCAGCGTGGTTCGTGGAGGAGGTTGGGGCCGAAGTAACGTTTGTGTCGACCTGCCAGGGGGTTCCCGAGTATCGTTTCAACGATTCGGACACGGCGCGCAATGTGTTGAAGTATCTGCCAGACAATGTTCGAAATAGCGTGGTGATTGATTCGCAGTTCAGGGACACCGAAGCATTACTTCGCAAGATTGATGAATTCGATGGCGCCATCTGCACACGCATGCATATGTGCATTCTGTGTCTGTGCCGAGGCGTTCCAGTCTTGCCGATTTGCTACGAGAGGAAAACGACGGATCTTTTCCAATCGCTTGATTTGCAGGAATACATAACTTTTATCGATAGTATTGAGCCGGATAGTTTTCGCGCTCTTGCCAGGCGCTGGTGGCAGAACCAGGAATCGATAGCGGAAAAATCGTGGCGGGGAACGCTTGAATTGCGTGACAGTGCTCTATCCACTGTCGGTATTCTCAAAAACAGATTTGCACCGGCGGAATTGCAGCCGGAGACGGTGTCATGACTGCGGTCGTTTCGCAATTCTTCAACACACCTTCCGAGACCTTTATCCGAGATCATGTCCGCTATCTTGCGCCCGGCAAGACTGTGCTCATCTGCCAGGAACCTGATGGTGCCGATCAATTCGGTTATCCGGTTCTTTCCGGGATCCCGCGGCCATCAGGGCTTAGCAGGTTGCCTAGCCGCATTGCCATCCCAGCGCGCCAATGCTGGCTAGCGTTTGTGCGTGAGGGGATCTGCAAGAGCGACGAGGACAGGGTTGTCGAGTTTCTGAAGGCCCACAAGGTGAATGCCGTCCTTGTCGAATATCTTACGATGGGCGCACTGTTTGCTCCCGCTTGTCGCCGCGCCGGCGTGCGACTGTACGCCCACGCCCATGGGGCGGATTCGACCGTGATGCCCAGGAAACGATTATGGCGACGTCGCTACCGGCGTCTCTTCGCCATGGCTGATGGCATCATCACGCCATCACGTTTCATCGCTGATCGTCTGATTGAAATCGGCTGTCCGAATGAGAAACTGCATGTCAGTCCATGCGGAGTTTTGCCCGAGCGCTTCACACCGTCGAAGCGCGAAAGCGGTCGGCTCCTTTTCGTTGGACGGTTCGTTGAAAAGAAATCACCGCAACTCGCCATCGAGGCTTTCGCCCGGATCGCTTCAAGGTTTCCCGAGGCACGCCTTGATTTCGTTGGGGATGGGCCCTTGATGGCGCGATCCAAGGCATTAGTGGAGCAGAAGACTCTGTCGGACCGTATCAGTTTTCATGGCTCTCGAAGCACTGAATTCGTTCAGGGAATGATGCAAAACGCTGCGATCTTCGTGCAACATTCGGTGACGGCCCGCAACGGAGACATGGAAGGCCTGCCGGTATCGATCCTGGAGGCAATGGCGAGCGCACTTCCTGTTGTGGCGACGCGTCACAGCGGCATTCCAGAGGCCGTTGTCGATGGTGAAACCGGCATACTTGTAGACGAACACGATATCGAAGGCATGGCAGAGGCGCTTGCCAGTCTCCTGACGGAGCCTCACCGTGCCGCCGAGATGGGGGATGCCGGGCGCCAGCGTGTGCTTGATCATTTCACGCAACGGCACACGCGCGATCGCCTTCGACACGCCATGGTGCTGCCGGCCATGAGGGAACCTCTCGACTTCGCTGAGGGCCAGGTTGAATGAAGAATGCCGACCAGTGGAAGCCCACTAAGTTCGAACGCACCGATAAGGGCGTTTGGCGCTCGAGCCGCAAGCAGGTACCAGCGCGGTCGCGATTGATTGCAGATCGACTGGCGTCCGTCTATGCCGCTGCGATCGCTACTCACGCCAAGGGCCATCTTGCCGATCTGGGCTGTGGCGCCGTTCCGCTTTACGGGATTTACCGCGACCATGTCAGTGATGTGTTCTGCGTCGATTGGCCGGGCAGCACCCATGGCGCCGCCTACGTCGACCTGTTCGCGGACCTGAACGAGCAGTTGACCCTGGAAGAAGGGAGTTTCGACACGGTCATCGCCAGCGATGTTATCGAACACCTGCATACGCCGCAGGCCCTATTCGACAGTGCAGCCCGCGCATTGAGGCCTGGCGGCAAATTGATAATCGGCGTGCCGTTTTTTTACTGGCTACACGAGATTCCCCACGATTATCACCGCTACACCCGCTTTGCGTTGGAGCGGATGACGATGAAGGCGGGCCTAAGCACGATCGAATTGTCATCCTACGGCGGCGTCACAGATGTTCTTTCCGATCTCGCCACGAAGGCGGTGGCGTCTCGGCCCCGGATTGCCAATTCGGTTTATTGGCTGACCACGCTCATGCGTGCACTGCCGCCTGTCAAGAAATTGGGGCTTGCGACTCGCGAGAGCATGCCGATGGGTTATCTTCTGGTAGCCGAAAAGGTATCAGCGCCGCCGCCTTCGTCGGGAGGCTAACAATGCAGGCCGCCGAATACTGCGCCTCCGGTCATTTGCGTTGCCCTTGACTGGCGTTTTCTGTTCCGGCTTCGTCATCAGTGCTCCACAACCCGAGACTGAATTCCAATAGGAACCGGCCATGCGGCTTTTCCAAAACTCTGGTATTTCTCCAAGCTATCGCATCAGACTCGCTGGTCTTGTGGCGGGTATTGGTGGGTTTGACCGGCAGAAAGAAGTGTTTTTGAACGACCGTTACGGGGCGGCGCATATCCTGTCGCCGGTCCACGCCGGCAGCCCCGAAGCTTTCTTTACAAACGGAGACGACGAAAAGCTTCAGCGGGCGTGGGCGCGCGACAACGGACTTGGCGACGCTGCGCCGCTGGCTGACATCCTCCTTGCCCAGATCGAGCATCACAAAACGGAAATCTTCTATAATCTCGACCCATTTCGTTACGACGCCTCTTTCGTGCGCCGGCTGCCGGGGCATGTGAGGCGAAAGATTGCCTGGCGCGCAGCACCTGGCAGGATTGACTTTTCCGGTTATGATCTCGTCGTTTGCAATTTCCCGTCGATGCGAAAGCTTTGGGAAGAGCAGGGCGCCAGGACCGCCCACTTCTTTCCTGCTCACGATCCGGAACTCGATGCTGTTGCCGCGAACCGGAACAGGGACATCGATGTGCTCTTCTTCGGCGGCTACAGCCGCCACCATCAGCGTCGGCGGCAGATTTTGGAGGCTGTCGCAGGTCTTTCCGGCCGTCGCCGCGTTGTCTTCCATTTGGATCTGTCACGCTATACGCCACTCGCCGAAACGCCGCTCGGCTGGTTTGGCCCTCTGGGAGCGGTGCGCCGCCCGCGTGCGATCCGTAAAGTCAGTGCTCCCCCCGTATTCGGGCGCGCGATGTATGAACAGCTCGGAAGGGCCAAGATCGTGGTCAATGCCTCGATCGACATGGCGGGGCCGGATCGAGGCAATATGCGCTGTTTCGAAGCCATGGGAGCTGGTGCTTTGCTGGTTTCCGATTCCGGCAACTATCCCGAGCCGATGCGTGATGGAGAAACCATGGTCGTCTATGAGCACCCGCAAGACGTATCAGAAAAGATCGAGCGGCAACTGGAAGACGGGAACTGGGACAGGATCGGTTGGGCGGGAAACCGCGCCATACGCGAAGAATATAGTAAGAAACACCAGTTCGAGCGGTTTCTCGAATTGGCGTAGCGGACAATTGGGTTCTTTGTATTCCATCGCGATCGTACGCTCCGTGCGTGACGCGGGCTCTGGGCGACGCATTGGCTGGCCGGCGCCAGCCCATTGTCTCGATTGGAAGGGACATGGTATCGATGTTGCCGTTTCAAAGGTGCCGTGATCGTCATGCATGTCAGCAGACCCATTCCGGTCTATAAGGATTTGTGGGCATGGAGCTTTGCCCTGGCAATTGCCGGCTATCCGTTGGTCGCAATCCTTTCATCTTTGACCGCAAGAGAAGATGGACAACTTTCGATCGTCTTTCGCATTCTGGTAATTTGCCTCTGTGGGCTGTCGTTTTTGTTTTCGGATCGGCAAAAAGCCTGGCGCTTCGGAAATGTATGGTTGTTTTATTTTGTCGGATTTTACATGTTGAGACTTGGCATCGATGCCAACTCCGGAATCGGCAAGGCGACGGAAGGTCTTGTGTTCGCCACGATCACTTCGATCCTGCCTGCGGCTCTTCTAGCCCTTGCAACGAACAGATGGTCGGAAATCAACGTGGCTTGGGCCGTTTTTATTGTCGGGGCATTGGCCGTGACGGGTATCGTCTGGCTTGAGTATAGTGGTTCCGATGCCGTTCTGTTCGATAATTCGGACCGGCTTTCTCTCGAACGTTTGAACCCCATTTCCATAGGCCACGTCGGTCTGACCACACTTATCGCTTCATACACTCTGATAAGAGTCCCCCAAAGAAAAATTCTTAAATTCGCAATTTTTTCCGTAGCTGTGGCCGCGGCGTTCACTATGCATCTGGCTGCTGCTCGCGGTCCAATTGTTGCCTTGGCTTGTTGCATCATTTTGTTTCCTATGCTCCGTCCCAGGTTCATGACTATGATCATGGGTTGGGTGTTTGTCGCCGCCGCGGTATTGGTATTGGCGACTGTGGACATGACTCCATTGCTCGATAAGTTCCATTTTACGGAGACTGGAACTGCAGAAACCAATTCAACGCTGGCACGTGTGGCATCGATTTCTTATTCGTGGGAGTTGTTTAAGCAAAACCCATGGTTTGGCTACGGGACGCAACTGCCTTTCTTCGGATATCCGCACAATATGTTCATGGAGATCCTTCAAGCCATGGGGCTTGTTGGCATTGCGATATTCGTTCTGGTTTTCGTGAAGATAGCAATGGGGGTGAAGTTCCTGGCCGACAGGCGCTTGGTGCTGCTGCCGCTTTTGACCATGCAAGCCTTCGTCGGAGCGCAATTTTCCGGGTCGCTCTGGGGAACGGCATTCCTTTGGATTGTCGTTACGGTGTTGATCTTCCGCGTTAACGCCATGAGGTCGTTTAATTTGCAGGTACGTCGACGCGTGATGGAGCGCTCATATGCCCAATTTGGAGCCGTCAGCGGCGCTAGATAAACTGGACATAACTCCGCCGTGGGCAAATGCGTTGAACATGCAACGACCGCGTATAACGTCATGCGCACCGTGGCTAAGGCGTTCGTTTAAGCTCGTCTAGGAATCTCAAGGTGGCCTGCCACCACTCCACTCTTTCATCCCATTTTGCGGGCCGATACGACGAATGTCCGCCGATGGTACCCCAGATCACGATCCCGTCAGCCAGCCTCCTGCAAGTGTCAAGTTCGGTATACCAGTAGTCGCCCGGCAGGAAAGCCAGGCTCTTATGAAACTGCGGCCACAAAAAACAGTAGACCGGCTTTCCCTGTGAGATTCTTCGCGCTTCCGCGATGTTGGCTTCCGCATAGGACACCCAACGATCCTTGTTGCCGTAAAATGTATACAGAGAGGGAAATAGCACATCGACATGAGGGATGAGGGAGGACGCGATGGTGGTGTTTTGCTGCTTCCATTCGTCTCTTGCAGCAGCACCCTGACGTCCGATCGCTCTCCAATAATCCCTGAGTGGCAACATACTATAGAGGCCAAGCTTGATGCTCGGGTCTGCCTTTCTGAAGGCGCTAAGCGTCGTCTGGAATTTCGCGATGGACGACGCTTGCTTTGCGCCTTGCAAAGGCCAGGTCTCAATGTCGATGGCGAGAAGTTCGTTGCTCCTCGGCAATGCCAACGCTCGCTGCACTTGGCCGGCGTCGGGAACATCCCGCCCCAGAACATGAGGGTCTGCGATCGTTAGATGCTCGAAACCGAACGAGTGGAAGTCGGGGGGGCTGCCAGTGAATGACAGAGCCTCGAAAAGCTTGAATGGCTCGCGCGTTTGCGCCGTCGCCGGCCATGAGCCGGCTAGAAGGCATATCGCGCAGAATACTGTCTTGAAAAACATGATGCTCCGGGGCCGTCAACGGGGTGAGTTTTACGCGGACGAAATTCGCGCGGTTCTAATTCTCGTGACCTGAACTTGACGAGTCTGGAAACGGTAGCTTAGCTGGACGCTTGGAACAACCTCCTGACCAAAGCGTGATCGACGCCGGAAACTATCCGCCTGGAGCGGTGGACGGGCGAAGCATCCAAGCCTATGACCGAACGCGCTGTCGCACGCGTCAAGCTGAGCCTTGCGGCGCTGTTGTGGGCGCATCTACAAATCTGACGAGAAGGTCGAGATCGTTGTGACAAAGAAGGTGCCGCCTTGCGCAGTTATCGCCGGAAATCCGGCGCCGCTGATCCAGCACATGGTTTCTCTCGATGCCTGAAGCGGCCATGACTTGGGAAGACGCCGTCCGCTGGTGCATGAGCGAGCCTTCGATGAAAGAACTCGCCCGCGCCGCCTATTTCGACGATCCAGTCGTGGCCGCGCAGCGCTATCACGAAAGCGCGGAGTTCGACGCGGTTCGCAGCATGATCCCGCGCAAGGTGGGCCGTGCTCTCGATCTTGGCGCCGGCAACGGCATTCTCTCCTATGCCTTGGCGCGCGAGGGGTGGTCTGTAACCGCTGTAGAGCCCGATCCGAGCGCACTCGTCGGTGCCGCTGCGATCCGGGCGCTTGCCGAAAGCACAGGCACGCCCATCGATGTGGTCGAAGCGTTTGGGGAGGCGATCCCGTTGTCCGCCGCAGGCTATGATTTGGTCGTCGCACGGCAGGTGCTCCATCATGCCCATGACCTTCCGGCTTTCTGCCGCGAAATGGCGCGTCTCTCTCGCGAAGGCGCGACGGTGCTGTCGTTGCGTGACCACGTGGTCTCCGGGCCGCAGCAACTCGAGCCTTTCCTGCGCGCCCACCCGCTTCATCATCTCTATGGTGGAGAGAACGCCTTTACGCTGGCGGGCTACCGCGCTGCAATCCAGGGGGCCGGGCTGACGATCGATCGCGAATTGATCTCGTTCCAGTCCGTCGTGAATTATGACCCGACGACACCATCGGAGATTCGCGAGAGGCTCGCCAAAATCTTTGGTCCGTTTTCCCCGGTTGTTCGCCTGGCCCTTTCGCCTGTGCCCTTTGGTGCCGTCGCCAGGTTTGCCGCCTCGCTTGATCGCCGGCCTGGGCGCTTGGTCTCTTTCCTTTGCCACAAGCACGGGAAGGACTGATTTCTTGACGCAATCAAAAGAGGCTAAGCTTGTCTGGGTGACCGGGGCCGGCGGTTTCATCGGCCTGCACCTCGCTCGTTTTCTTGGTCAAAAGGGCTGCCATGTCATCGGCTTCGGTCGAAAAGAGGCACCGGGTTTTGCGTTGGCGACCGGCGGCGTATTTTTTTCCGGAGGAATAGCCGTGGAAACAATGGATGCGGCTCTGGCAGCACATGGTCGCCCATCGGCCGTGTATCATTTGGCGGGTGGCGCGACGGTCGGCCAGTCGATTGCCGATCCCCTGAAGGACTTTGAACAAAGCGTTGTCTCTGCGGCTCGTGTCCTCGATTTCTTGCGCCGACGCGCACCCGATGCACCTGTCGTTCTTGCATCCTCTGCGGCCGTCTATGGCGGCGGCCATGCGGGTTCGATCAGGGTCGACGCGGCGCTCGATCCCTATTCTCCCTATGGCTATCACAAACGCATGGTCGAGGAGCTTGGCCGGTCTTATTGTGCCGCATACGGCCAGCCAGTCTCGGTGGCTCGCCTCTTTTCGGTCTATGGCGAAGGGTTGCGCAAGCAATTGCTCTGGGATCTCTGCGGAAGGCTCGCGGCAGGCGAAACCGACATTGTGCTTGGCGGCACGGGTAGGGAAATGAGGGATTGGCACCATGTCTCGGATGTCGTGCGGTTGATCCATCGCATTTTGCCTGCCGGCGAACCGCGCTTCGCCGTCTATAATGGCGGTGCGGGCGCTGCTGCGTCCGTCAGCACGATTTCCAGCATGGTTTTGGAGGCCTGGGGAGGGAACCATCGCCTCTCGTTTTCTGGAGAATCCCGGCGGGGCGACCCTGTCAATCTGATCTCGGATCCCTCCGGCGTCCCGGAGGGGCTTCAGTTGCAGGTGCCGCTCAGCTGGGGCATTGCCGGCTATGTGGATTGGTATCGCGCTGAAATTCTCGCCGAGCCGGTCGGTCATCTGCGACGCTCCGCGCCTTGATTACCGTCGGCTTCACTCTCATCGGCCGCGGAACTTGGTCAGGCGGCGAGTCCTATCTACGCAACATGCTGAGCGTCATAGCCTCTGAGTTGCGTGGTAAGGTGCAGGCGAAACTGTTTCTTGCACCTGAGCAGCATTCAAGCATTGGCGCGGCCTTCGATCATATGTTGGCTGCGCCTGCTATTGTTGATGACCGGGTCACGGGCGCGGGGCTCGGCAGGCGAGGGCTGATCGCACTTGCTGGCGGAAGTGACCGTGCCTTCGCGGATCTTGTCGCTGCGCAAGGCATCGATGTCGTGTTTGAAGTCGCCCAGTGGTTCGGCAACCGGTTTCCAGTGCCGGTCGTTTCCTGGATTCCGGATTTCCAGCACCGTCGTCTGCCGCACCTCTTTCCGCGTAGCGCTTGGTGGCGCAGGGATCTCGGCTATCGCCTGCAGACGTCCGGAAATCGCACCATAATGCTCTCGAGTGGGGACGCGCTGGCGGACTGCAAAAAATTCTATCCGGCCTCGCGCAACAAGGCCGCTGTCGTGCGTTTCGCTATCGACCTCGATCCCGGCGCCATCGTGGCGCGTGCCGATGAGGCGCGCCAGGCACATGGTCTGCCTGCGCGTTTCTTCTTCCTCCCCAACCAGTTTTGGATCCACAAGAACCATAGGCTGGTCATAGAGGCGTTGAAGCATATAGACCAAATCGGGGCGCTGGACTCCTTGCCGCCGATAATCCTCACGGGGCGCACCACCGATCCGCGCGACCCGACATTGTTCAAGCGCCTGATGGAGCTTGCGGAAACGCACCGGCTCGGAAGCCATTTTCGACACCTCGGATTGATTCCCTATGACGATGTCGTCGCCCTGATCGGGGCCGCAGACTATCTCCTGAACCCTTCGCACTTCGAGGGGTGGTCAACCACGGTCGAGGAAGCGAAGTCGCTGGGCACGCCGATGCTGCTGTCCGACATTCCTCTGCATCGCGAGCAGGCGCCGGGCGCGCTCTTCTTCGCACCCGATAGTGCAGAAGCGCTGGCGCAGCGACTCCTGGAAGCCGGGCAGCGCCCACGCTTAGCCCGCGACAGTGTCGCCGTGCTGCAAAGTCGGCAACAAATGCGCCGCCGAGACTACGCGGCAGCGCTCCTTGCTTTGTTTGAAAATGTCAGAGGTGTCACCCAATGAACGAGCGGATCGTCAGTTTTGTCATGAGCGGCGGCGTTGGCTCACGGCTGTGGCCGCTGTCGCGCGAGGACAATCCCAAGCAGTTCCACGATTTTTCGGGTGATGGCTCGATGCTGGCCAAGACGTTGCGCCGGCTGGCGGCGCGGCCGGATGGCGAAACGCCGATTTTCCTGATTGCCTCGGAGCGGCACGCCGACCGCGTCCACGCCGACCTCGCTGGCCTCGACCTTTCCGGTGGCGGCCCCTTGTTCGAGCCGACCGGCCGCAACACTGCCGCCGCCGTTGCCTTGGCAACCCTGCGCACCTTGTCCGAATATGGTGACAGCCTGGTGCTGGTGGTGCCGTCCGATCATGAGATCACGACTGCACGGCAATTCTGGCAGAGCGTGGAAAACGGCACCGGCGCGGCGCGTGCGGGCCGGCTGGTGGTATTCGGCATCAAGCCTGGCCACCCCGAGACCGGTTACGGCTATATCGAGATCGCCGGCGAGAGGGATGGCATCTGCGATGTCTCGCGTTTTGTCGAGAAACCGGACCTCGCGACCGCGCAGAATTACCTGGCTGCAGGTAATTTCTACTGGAACACCGGCATCTTCCTGTTTCGCGCCAGCGCCATGCGCGACGCCTTCACGGCTTTCGAGCCCGAGATATGGCAGGCCACCGAAATTGCCTACCAGGCCGCGACATCAGATCTTTCCGGTCTGTATATGCCTCTGGAGCTCTACGCCGCCATTCCCTCGACGTCGATCGACTATGCGATCATGGAGCGCGCCAGCCACATCGCCATGGTGCCGGCCGGCTTCCGCTGGAACGATCTCGGTTCCTGGCAGTCGTTGCTCGATGTCGGCCCGTCCGACAATGACGGCAATGTCATCGTCGGCGATGTCGTCGCCATCGATTGCGAGAACTCCTACATCCGCAGCGACAGTCGCTTGCTCTCGGCCATCGGCTTGAAGGACGTTGCCGTCGTCTCTACCGCCGATGCCACCTTCGTCGCCCCGGTCAGCCGCAGCCAGAACGTCAAGAAGATCGTCGAGCAACTCGAAAAGAGCGGTCGGCTGGAAACCAGGTTCACGCCCGCCGCCGACCGTGTGATCGAAAGCGGCGCCTGGCGGCGCCGTGTGCACCACTGGCTGTTTGAAGAGACGGTGCCGCTGTGGTCCACGGTCGGGGTCGATGAGCGCCATGGCGGTTTCCACGAGGCGCTCGGCTTTGACGCCACACCGCTGATGAAGCCCAAGCGCATGCGCACCATGGCCAGGCAAGTCTACGCCTTCGCTGTCGCCAAGGCGCGCGGCTGGGACGGGCCTGCCGACCGGTTGATCAGCCACGGCCTCGAATTCATGGCCAGAAACGGCCGCACCGACAATGGCGGCTGGGTGCGCACGCTCAATGTCAACGGCACGGTCGCCGACGCCGTCGAGGATGCCTATGATCATTCCTGCGTGCTCCTGGCGCTGGCGCATGCTCATATGGTCGGCAATCCTGATGCATTACGGCTTGCCGAAGAAACGTTTTCGTTTCTAGACGCGCATCTCGAGGATCACCGCATGACCGGCTTTCTCGAAACGTCGAGCGGCGCGGGCGACCGGCGTTCCAACCCGCATATGCATCTGCTCGAGGCTTTTCTGGCCTGGCATCAAGCGACCGGCGAGCTCGCCTATCTTCGCCGCGCCGCACGCATCGTCGATCTGTTTCGCAGCCATTTCTTCGATCCGGAAAGCTGGACGCTGGGCGAATATTTCGACGCCGAGTGGAGACCGGCGGAGGGCGAGAAGGGTACATGGACGGAACCCGGCCACCATTTCGAATGGGCCTCGCTGCTGGTCGACTTTGCCGGGCGCAGCGGCCAGAGTGAACTGACCGGCTTTGCCAGAAAGCTCTATGCCTCAGCCATCGCCAACGGCCTCAATCGCGCCACTGGCCTTGCCTATGGTGCCGTCTCGCGGCAAGGTCTGCCGCTCGACCGTGTCTCACGCAGTTGGCCACAGGCGGAAGCGATCAAGGCGGCGATTGCGCTGGACGGTTCAGGCGGACCTGACCTCAAGCCCGAGATCGAAGCGCGTGTCGGTCGCCTGTTCCGTTGGCACATCGACCCGGCACCGCTTGGCCTGTGGATAGACCGGATCGACGAACGTGGCCGCTCGCTGGCGACCGATGTGCCGGCAAGTATCTTTTACCATCTGGTCTGTGCGCTGACCCAGTATCTCGACGGCACCATCGGCAAATCTCGATAGAGCGGTTGGCAGAATAAAAAAGTCCCTTCGATTGAAATCGGTCTGTTGTTTTTCGAGCCAAACATCGGTCTTTTGACCCAATGTCGGGGCCCATCAGCCGCTATCGATGCGACCAAACAACGGTGTGGTTGCGCGGGCGTTTCCGTTGGCGATCGAGATGCGTACTTAGCCATGGCGGAGTAGGATATTGTCGCTCAAGAAAATAGGCTTGCTTGCATTTGTTGCCTTGGCGTTTGCGGTTGGCTTCTTTGTCATTATCGTGGAAAAAGGGGCGCCTGTTCGTCCGCAACCCCCAAAGCTACAAGCGGCACTTGAGCCGTTTGAGGGCAAGCTTTCCGTCCAGGCAGTCGATGATCTTCGCGTCGCCGGCCGCAAGATTGTGCTGTGCGGCGTGGCGTTTACCAAGCCAGGATCCATGCGTGCGATGGTAACGGAGGCAGCGCGCCGGGATTACCAAGGGCTCGCTCTGACCTGCAAGCCGGTCGGCACGGGGACACCTTGCGACGGCAATGTCGCCTCAAAGTTTGGTGATGCCATCGTTGTGCAGTGCCTCACGTCCGATGGCATGGATTTAGCGGCGAAACTTGCCGAGAATGGCATCTTGTGCGGACAGCCCGCGCAGGCCGGTTCGACCTACAAATCTTGCTTATCAGGTTCGTAGCTCACGGCTCGCCAACTGCCTGTCATAAAACGAAAGACAGAATGTGCGATAACGCCCCACGTTAAACAGCGTTGGCCACAATCCCTGTACCAAGCATCGGCGCGATGGCGGCTATCAAATGCCGCGAAATAAACTTGTCTTTCCTACAATTTCCAGCGGGGCGGCGCGAAAATGGAAGATTCAAATCTGCCAAGTGAGTGTGTCCAATGAAACACAGGGGAAACCAAAAAGTCATCTCGCAAATGCGAAACAGATTGGAATCAAAGCAAAAAGCTGTTACGCGCTTACTCAATACCTTAGTGCTTGGGCGGGGCTGAGGTACGGCGGGAAAAAAAGATCGAAACGAATGAACCTTACTGTAAAACTTGCGTTGGCCGGATTTGTCGCCTCGATCGGCTTCGGCCCGGTTTCGTCTTTCGCTCAGGACACGTCATGCACCTGTACGACACCCTATCAGGCAGCGGCGAATTCGATTGGTTCCATTGGGCACGCCGATGGCGACGTAATGGTTTCGCAAGCCGCTGGCTATGGCCCGGCCAAGGCGGGAAATGCTCTGGATTTCGGCAGCCGCGTAGTGGTCGGTGCCAGGGGATCGGCTTCCGTCAATGTCGGTGGCTGCAATCTGAGCGTCCCGGCAAATTCGACGCTCGACATCTCGCGCGTCGAGAACAAGATCTGCCTCAATGTCCTGGGTTCTGAGCAGACCGCCCAGACAGGCAATCCCAACAACAATAATGATAATACGGACCTCTATATTTTTGGGGGCATGGTTGGTGCGGCCGGTATTCTTGCTGCAACGCAGGACGATGGCGACGGCCGCGGCGGCGTCAGCCCTTAGGCCCAGTAGACAATATAGCAGAGGCGTTTGACTGCCTCTGCTGTGTTGTATTACCGGCGCCTCTGTGCCGTAGCCTTGGCGCGTCGGTTGGAGTCGGGATATTGATGGAATTCGTCAACCATACCGCTCTATTGCTTGAGTTGAAGCTGAATGCGCTTCGTGCTGGGCGAGTTCATCTCGCGCCGCTGGGCGGCGCTGTGACAGGTGGCGCGGCAGCGCTGGTTATCAGCTTGCAGAATGACGACAGCGCTGTCGGCGAATAGCTTGGATCTGGCATCTACCGCATTGCATGAGCTTGATAGATGCGTCATTCGCTATCGCGCGGGTGGCGCATTTGCCTATTATCGGGGAGAAGTCCTCACGTTGCTTCAGTGCGGCCACAAACGCCAATGATCGACCTGCATTCCCACATCTTGCCCGGTCTTGATGACGGCTCGCCCAGTCTTGCTGAATCGCTGGAAATGGCGCGGCTGGCGGTGGCAGATGGAACGACGCATATGGCGTGTACGCCGCATATCGTGCCAGGCATGTACGAAAACGGATCGGCAAATATTGCCCGAGCAGTTCAAGGTTTGGAGCAGGCGCTACGCCGCGCGGCAATACCGCTTGCTCTTTACGTTGGGGCCGACGTGCATATAGCGCCGGATCTTCCGGAGCAATTGGCGCTAGGTAGCGTGCCGACCTTGAACAGATCTCGTTATTTTCTCTTCGAACCGCCGCATCACGTTCTACCCCCAAGACTGGAGGATCTTGCTCTGCGCCTCATAAACGCCGGGTTCATTCCGATTCTTACCCATCCTGAGCGGTTAACCTGGATCAAGGCAAATTACGACGTTGTCGAGAGGTTGAATGCAATCGGCTGCCTTGTTCAGCTTACCGCAGACTCGATTGTTGGTGCTTTTGGGCGCACGGCGCTTTACTATTCGGAAAAGCTGATTGACGAGGGCAGGGTAGATATTATCGCATCGGACACCCATGGCGCCACCCGTCGGCCGCCTGGGCTTTCGCAGGCGGTCGCCGTTGCCGCGAAGCGATGTGGGGAAGATGAGGCCCGCAATATGGTGTTGAAACGTCCAGGCGAAATATTGGCGAACCGGCCTCTCGAGCCGGTTGGAAAGGCAGGCTCGAAGAAGCCAGGCCCCGGCAACGTTGGTCGCTTTGCAGGGTTGGGT